>JABWAK010000203.1 GCA_013361065.1 Bacteroidota bacterium | reverse complement strand
GGGAACGAATGCAATATGTTCCCAACGAGGGATTGATTCATTGAACCATTGATTCAATGAATCAATAACGATGGAAGAAGTGTTGATTCGTTCGATGTCGAACCCGTAGTTGTCGGTCTCCGTGGCGGTGGTCCAGGAGAGCTGGATACCGCCGGAGATGCGGTGAGCCGTAAAGGAAGTGAGCTCCACCGGGAGCGGTCCGGCGGCATTGCGGCTCACGTCATCCAGGAATACCGTCCAATCGGACGCACTGTTGTTGGCATACAGCATCACTGCATCGAGAGATACCGTGCTGCTGTCCAGAACTCCGTTCCCGCCTGAGAAACTTGTCCATGTCCCGCCTGCCAGGTTCCATTCATAGAGATTCCAATTGCCATTGTTAATGATGGTCTGCTTGGAAGATAACTCCGTCCTGTCGGTGGAACCGTTGCGCGTATCATCAACAGTAAGAGCGATCTGTGCGCCTGCGGGTGCAGAGGAAGTCTTGAGCCAGACACCAATATATCCCGACTTGGTGAACTGGACATTGTTCGCGCGAGATCCGCTCCCGGAAAGGAGCCGGACGGTCCAATTCGTGCTGATCGTCGTGCTGTCTTTCAGTGTGACCATGAGCGATTGCGCGCCGTTGTTCGCCGCATCGTTCGTCACAGCGGCCGTGGACAACTTTGAGATACCGAGCGTGGAACCGCTGAACGTGGGTGATGCGGTGAAACGTCCGGCACCGGACTCGAAATTATCGAAGGAGGTGTGGAGCGGATCGGCCTGCTGCGCAAAGGCGGTCTTGAGCGAACCCCAGAGTTCCGGTTCGGTGCCGTCGTATCCGAGCGCCCACATGCCGGTGCCGGCCACATTCTTCACCTTGATGGAATCGAACTTCTGCGCCCAGCTGAGCGAATCATCGTACCACACCTGGCGCCAGGAACCGCCGCTCTGGTACCGGTACCACGGCACATTGAAGGTGGCATCGCGGAACTTGTCGCCGGAAGCGATGGTATCGAGATAATTGTTCTTGGAGACGGAATAGGTACGCGAGGTGGCAGAGGCGGTGGCGGAGGCCATCCGGGCATTGCTCACCACCGGCCAGTCGTACCCGTAGTTCGGGAAGCCGGCGATCAGTTTGGAGGCGGGAGCACCGACATCAGTATAGGCCTTGATGCTCCGCAGCACATGACGGTACGACGTGCTGGTGGTGTTCATCAGCGGGGCGACCGGTCCGGCGGTGGTACTGCCGGAGTAGTAATAATCATAGAGCATGATGAAGTAATAATCGACGACGGAATTCAGCGTGGAGAAGAAGGATGCGGGGAAGACGGTATTCCAGTCCACCGCGAAGAGCTCCACCACGAACTCCTTATTGTGCGCTTTCAGGGTGTCGCCGAGCTGTTTCAGGAAGTCCCGGTACGCCGTTGCCTGGCTGCCGCTGATGCTCTCGAAATCGATGTTGCAGCCGTCCGCATTGCGCAGGTCGATCTGCGTCATGATGTTGGCGATGAGGTTGTTCTTGGCGGCGGTGCTGCCGAGCAGCGTGGCGTGATCGGAGAAGAGGACGACGCTGAGATGGACCTTCACGCCATATTGCTGAGCGAGGGTGACCACGTTGGCAGTGGACCAATTGTGGGTGGAGCTGAAATTCCCGGTCGCAGCATCGACATCGGCGCTGAAGTATGCGATGTGCGTGAGCAGCGAGAAATAGTAATTGCTCTCCTGTCCGTTCTGCCAGTAGGGATGGAACCCGTAGACCACCTTGTCCATCACCTGCGGGGCCATCAGGTCGGTCCGCTTCGCCAGCATGGGCGGCATGCTCCCCTTCACCGCTTCTTCCGGATGATCTCGGTAATATTCCCATTGACGCTGGTGAGGCGAGGGAACCATCTGAGCCCATACAGCGCTGCTCAGCAGTATCAGAACAATTGGAATATGGAATACACGGGAGATCATACTACTAAAATAGGGAATAATTGACAATTGACAATGGACATTCTGAATGCACGATGAGAAGAATCACGTTGCTCTCTAGTCGTGGAGTCATGGAGTCAATTAACAATTGACAATGAACAATGAACAAACTGCGAGTTGAATGTAGAACCGTCTGAACTCTGTTATCTGTTGTCTGATATCTGAATACTGATCGCTGACCGCTGTTCTCTTAATCTCAAAAAAATGAATCCCGCAATGATCGCTCATCACGGGATTCTTGTCTAACCATCTTGCTGATGCAGCACGAAAGATGTCCTGTCGGACGGGCTACTTGAGCAGCGACATTTTCTTCACTTCGCGGTAGCTCTGCGTCTGCAGCACGTACAGATAGATTCCGCTGGCGAGTCCGGTGCCGGTGAACTGGACGTTGTAGATCTGTCCTGCGGCCGCGACCTGATTGAACAGTTCCACCACTTCCCGTCCTGTCATATCGTACACCTTCACGGTCGCCTGTTCCGTGGTCGGCACGGCGAAGCGGATGGAGGTGGTCGGGTTGAAGGGGTTCGGATAGTTCTGCGACAGTTCATACCGGGTCACCGCGGCGTTCACCACCACTTCGATGGCGTTGTGATAGGTGAACTTGCCGTCCGCATCGACCTGTTTCAGGCGGTAGAGCACGGTGCCGTTGGCGACACCCGCATCGGTATAGCGGTATTCCTTCGGTGCGTTGGAGTTCCCGGCGCCCTGCACGAAACCAATCCGGCTCCAGGCACCGTTCACCATCCGTTCCACATCGAAGCCGAGGTTGTTCTGTTCGGCGGCAGTGGTCCACTGCAGATCGACGTTCTTCCCGCGAGCTACGGCGGTGAAGCTATTGAGGTCCACCGGGAGAGGGGTGTTGGCCTCATCGGCACCTTTGTATGGGAAGGATCCGCTGCGGCTATCGCCTTCGATATCGGTGGGAATGCCCAACCCTGTGGTACCAATCAAATTGGCATCTCCAATCGATCCACCAGACAAACGCAAATCCGATGTTCCTGCAAATGTCACCGTACCTGCGGTAGAATTTGCATCCTGAGATGAACCAGTCCGCCAATTTGCCAACGTAAGCCGTGCGGAGGTGATATATCCAACGTTCGTTGAAGAACCAACAGCATCAAAATGGTTATAATCAGATACTAATGTCCCGGTGCTTGTTTTATAGATGCAATATGCTGTCGATGCATCTGTTGAATTCTTAATGATGTTGTTCTTAAAAGTAACATTTGCAGATGCACCACTGATATACACACCTACTCTATTCGTTGCTTTTGCATTACTCGGCAAATGGAATGTATTGTGATAGACTTTATAGACACCATTGTCCTGAATATACATCAGGGCGATAACGGTCGGAACTCCGGTACCATTTGTTGCGACATCACTCCCAAACATATTGTTGGATATTCTGCAATCCGTATTCGCTCCTGCAGTAAGTGCGCTAAGTCCGAAAATGCCTGAGGTTGAAGTATTATTCGTCGTAAGAGTTAAGAATTTATTGTTCTTAATCTCAACATACCCATTCCATGTATTAAAAAGAGTGTAATAGGTTGTCGTACCATTCGCCCCACCAGGAACATACACTGAGTTCTCCTCGATTGAGCAAGTTGAAGTCGAGGTCCCAACGGTAAAGAAATAGATCGGACGGATACGCCCATATAAGTTCGATTTTGTGACATGGATCCCAGTGCAATATTTTGCACCACCGGTTGATGTACCCGTAAAGGAGGTGGCGTAATACGGAGTGTTCGTCGCATCTCCTATATCACAATTCTGGACAATCACGCTATCTGCCACGCCCGACCATTGACCATTCGTATAGATCCCTCTGGTTGAGCTTGAGGTAGGAATGGTTTGATAGGTAATGATGATATTCTTCACAACAATGTTATCACAATTACCAAAGAACACAATTGCCTGAATGGCATTCGTACCGTCATTCATTTTAAACGTAAGATCTTTCGTTGTACCATTAACGGTATTCGACCCATCGATGATGATATTACTGTTATTATTTACCGTGAAGCCCGCCTGACGTTTTGCGGTATCGGCCTGCGTTCCGCTCGCTGTACTTGCGGCGCAACCTGTAATTGTGATCTCGGGTGTAATCGTGGCTGCCGGTTTGAATGTGACCGTGTTGACAGAAGTCGGAGCATTTGAGGAAACAGAGATAACAAGATTTGATCCAGTTTCCGCGTACGTCTCATCAATCAGTGAGAATGTCAATGGACCATCAACGCCATTTGCATTCAATGCACTGATCGCCGATGCAATCGTTGTATAATCACCGGAAGCGCCGATCGTTTTCGTCCCACTCAATTGTGCAAACGCCATAGCACTAGAGCATATCAACAACAGAAGCAGTGTTTTCATTCTCACTCCTTGATTAAGTTTGAAATGTTGGATTTGGTTCAAACATTTTTAAAACAACAACGGCGAAACGCAGAGCGTCACGCCGTACCTATGAACAAGCCACAGCAGCAGCGGCAGCAAAGAGCTTCCACTCCTTCGTCGCGGTGATTCCGCAGGTCTCACCGGTGCCGGTGAGCATCCGTGTCGTTCGCACGATTCGTGCTACCGGTTCGTTGAGCGATGCCTCGTCCTCTCCTGTGAGAACTGAAACGCCGGAATACCGGAATAATTCGTATGCAGAGGTCGACTGCGTGGAACGGGGACGGTACTTACGGGTCTGGAAGGTGATGCCGGACGGGTCGGCTGGATCGCCATGAAACGCCGAAAAACTGAGTACGGTGACGGTCCGCGGTCCAATCTGCCCGGCAGGATGGTACTGGCGGGAACCGGCAAGGACAAGCAGGAACAGTATGATCAAAGGGATCTGTATCGAACGCCGCATGCACACCGTGAGAAATGTGAACCCTTGTACTTTGTTAACTATTTAAACCTACATGATTTTGATTCACGCCACAAGCGAACAACTACTTACGTGATGCAGGCGAGAACGGACATCATCATCAATGAACCCCACAAGACATGAGCGGCTCCACACATGAACAACGAACCCGATCACATCAACACACGATTATTACTTGATAGTAACAAGAGGATTCCGTCATGATCGTTCACAACGGGATCCATGTCACTATACCCTGCTGATGCTGCTCGAGAACCGTCCTTTCGGGCCTGCCCATGAGTCGTCCTGTCGGACTTGTCCGTGAGTGGGCCGTCCTGCCGGACGGCTATTTCAGCAGTGACATCTTCTTCACTTCGCGGTAGCTCTGCGTCTGCAGCACGTACAGATAGATTCCGCTGGCGAGGCCGGTGCCGGTGAACTGGACGTTGTAGATCTGTCCTGCGGCCGCGACCTGGTTGAACAGCACGGCTACTTCCCTTCCGGCCATATCGTACACCTTGACAGTCGCCTGTTCCGTGGTCGGCACGGCGAAGCGGATGGAGGTGGTCGGGTTGAAGGGGTTCGGATAGTTCTGCGACAGTTCATACCGGGT
>JABWAK010000202.1 GCA_013361065.1 Bacteroidota bacterium | reverse complement strand
CCCATGTACTGCATATCATCCTTCCGGCACTCCGTCCGACGCTGCTCTTCATTTTCGTGGTCTCGTCCGCCTCCGCCGTGAAATTGTTCACGGAACTCTACGTGCTCATCCCCGGCGTCCCGATGGACAATAAGACCCTCGTCGCTTTTCTCTACCGGAGTTCGTTCGAGCGCTTCGAGTTCGGCTACGGCTCGGCGGTTGCGGTCGTTCTCTTCATGCTCACGGCGGGACTCTCGTATCTCAACATCCGGCTGATGGAGGAACGGCAATGAGATACCTCCGCACAGCGGTCCTTCTGACGGCAGCTTCCGCGGCACTGATGCCGTTCCTCTGGCTTCTCAGCACATCATTCAAAGGAGCGGAGGAGCTCTTCGCCTATCCGCCGACGTTGGTCCCGGAGACCTTTGTGTGGGAGAACTATTCCGGCGTCTGGGACGCTGTGCCGCTGGCGGCGTACTTCCTGAATTCCGTCATCATCGCCGTTGTGTCGGTGACAGCGAATGTGCTGCTCGCATCGCTGGGGGGATTCGCATTGGCGCGGCTGCGGTTCCGTTTCCGCACCGCATCGTTCGTTCTGGTCATTGCAGCGGTCATCATCCCGAAGGAAGTACTCATCCTTCCGCTCTATACCATCGTTCTCCGTCTCCATCTGGCGGATTCGCTCGCCGGGGTCTTGCTGCCGTTCCTCGTGGACGGGATGTCGATCTTCCTGATGCGACAGGCGTTCCTCGCTATTCCGAAGGATGTGGAGGAGGCAGGGATCATGGACGGTGCTTCTGCGCTGCGGCTCTGGTGGAATGTGATGCTTCCCATGACCAGGCCTGCTATGGCGACGGTTGCCGTCGTTACCTTCATCGCATCGTGGGGAGATTTCCTCTGGCCGCTGGTCGTCCTCCGCTCACCCGAACAGTACACCGTGCAGGTCGGACTCAGTTATCTGACCGGCACCTTCGTCGACAACTTCCGGTACGTGGCAGCCGGTAGTATCCTCAGCATCATCCCTGTCCTTCTGGTCTTCATCCTGCTCCAGCGTCATTTCGAACGCGGTATCCTCTCCGGCAGCGGGAAGTGATCAGCCGCTCCGGCGCAGTAAATTCAGGACAATCTTGTCTTGAATGGATGGCGCCGATATACCCCCAACCCTTTCCTCACCTCGATTTGCGTACCTGCGATGATTTCAACGTTCGGAATTCCCTTTTCCCATTTTAAGGAAATCCGTCCCGATATCCATCAAATTCTGCTGAATTTCAATGGATAAAAAGGTCATTTTTCTGGTGCAGTATTTGAAAGGGATGGGGAGAGACGAACACAGGCGCACGCTATGCACGAACTTTCTATCGCTCAGAACATCGTTGAGATCATTCACCAATATGTGCCTGCCGCAGAACGGGACCGCGTCCGCTCGGTCTTCACGACCGTCGGAGAACATTCCGGTATCGTTGCGGATTCACTCACATTCTCGTACCAGGCGATCACCGCGGCGACCGATCTGCAGCGCTCCATGCTGGTGATCGAACCGCAGCCGTTCATCATCCGCTGCAGTGCATGCGGAACGGAATCGCGGACGGAGATGGGCAGCATCCAGTGTCCTGCCTGCCGTGCCGTCGAGACGACCGTTCTGAGCGGAACGGAACTGAGGGTACGGGAGATCGAACTGGAAGACGAACCACAGGAGCAATCATGAGTATCATTACCATTGAACGGAAAGTGCTGGAGAAGAACGACGAACTGGCACGGAAGAACCGTGAACTCTTCGCCCGGCAGAAGAATTTTGTGATCAACCTCGTCAGCTCGCCCGGTTCGGGCAAGACCAGTCTGCTGGAAGCGACCCTGGCAAAGGTGAAGCAGCGTGCTTCGGTGGCGGTGATCGAAGGCGATGTGCAGACCGACCTGGATGCACAGCGCGTTGCAAAACTGGATGTGCCGGTGGTGCAGATCGTCACAAACGGCGGCTGTCACCTGGAAGCGAAACTCGTCCATGACGCCTTGCAGTCGCTCGACCTCTCCGCGGTCGACCTGCTGGTGATCGAGAATGTCGGCAATCTGGTCTGTCCCGCCAACTACGATCTCGGCGAAGCACTGAAAGTGGTGGTGCTGAGCGTCACCGAAGGGGATGACAAACCGCTGAAGTATCCCACGATGTTCCGGAATGCCTCGGTCGTCATCGTGAACAAGGTGGACCTGCTGCCGTACGTGAACTCGAATGTGGAGACATTGAAACAGAACGCACTCAGCATCAATCCCAACCTCACCGTCTTCGAGGTCTCCTGCCGGACCGGCCAGGGACT
The DNA here is from genome assembly GCA_013361065.1 of Bacteroidota bacterium. Classification (GTDB taxonomy): domain Bacteria; phylum Bacteroidota; class Ignavibacteria; order UBA10030; family UBA8401; genus UBA8401. Next base: position 3,179 of record JABWAK010000202.1, on the reverse strand, counting down.
CGATGCCTGGTGCGATTGGCTCATCGAACATTCCGCCAGGAAAGGATGAACCTATGGAGATCCTGATCATTTCCGCATTATCGATCGGCGTCCTGCATGCCATGGCGCCGGACCACTGGCTGCCGTTCGTGGTGCTCGGCAAGGCACAGCAGTGGAACGGATGGAAGACCACACGGGTCGTATCGCTCGCCGGACTCGGCCACGTCGGCTCGAGCGTGCTGATCACGCTGCTGGGTCTGGCGCTCGGTGCGGCATTGGAGCATGTGAACGGATGGGAGGAGCTGCGCGGCAACTACGCGTCGCTGCTGCTGATCGGATTCGGTCTCGCGTACGCTGCCTGGGGCGTCTATCATTGGAAACAACATACGCATGAACACACGGAGCACCATCACCATGTTCATGACGGGAACAAAGCGGCAGTCGTCTCGTACTGGACACTCTTCGCGCTGATCGTCTTCGGTCCCTGCGAACCGCTCATCCCGTTGCTGTTCGCTTCGGTCGGATACGGCTGGATGGCAGTTGTCTCCATCTTCCTGGTCTTCGGTGTGGTCACCATCGCGATGATGCTGCTCCAGGTCCATCTGGCGCTGCTGGGTCTCTCCATGGTCCGCTTCCACTTCCTGAAGGATGCATCCCATATCGTTGCCGGTGCGGTGATCGCTCTGACCGGTCTGGCGATCCGTATCCTCGGCATCTGATCATCATGGCAGCCGCCGTCCGATATCACTTCTCCATCCACGGCGCGGTGCAGGGGGTCGGGTTCCGTCCCTTCGTCTACCGCCTGGCGCAGGAGTGCAATCTCACCGGATGGGTCTCCAATCACTCCGGCGGCGTTCTCATCGAAGCAGAAGGGGAGCGGACCGATCTGGATCGGTTCGCCACTGCACTGCCGCTGCAGAAACCATCCATCGCATCGATCCATTCCATGGAGGTCACCGAACTCGATCCCGCCGGATATTCCGGGTTCGAGATTAGGGAGAGCGACCATTCCGGTGACCGCTCTGCCGTGATCATGCCCGATCTGGCGATGTGCCCCGATTGCCTCCGCGAGATGCTCGATCCTGTCAACCGCCGCTATCGGTATCCGTTCATCAACTGCACCAACTGCGGTCCCCGGTGGAGCATCATCCGTTCCATCCCGTACGACCGTGTGAACACCTCGATGGACCGGTTCACCATGTGCCCGGAGTGCCGGCGAGAGTATGATGATCCGGCCGACCGCCGGTTCCACGCACAGCCGAACGCCTGCCCGGTCTGCGGCCCCGCGCTTACCCTGACCGATGCCCGCGGAACGGTCCTGGCCCGCGGTAATGATGCACTCGTCCATACTGCCCGTGCCATCGCCGAAGGAAGGATAGTCGCCGTGAAAGGGATCGGCGGCTACCATCTGATGACCGATCCGTTCAACGACCATTCGGTCCGGCTGCTCCGCGAACGGAAACGGCGCGAAGAGAAACCGTTCGCCGTGATGATGCCGAATATCGCTGCAGCCCTCGGCTATTGCGAGCTGGACCGGAAGGAGACCGATGCATTGCTCGGCACGGCAGCACCGATCGTGCTGGTGAGGAAACGAAGCGACAACCCGGAAGGGAAGTCACTTGCTCCATCGGTCGCTCCCGGTAATCCGCTGCTCGGCATCCTCCTGCCGTACGCACCGCTCCACCATCTGCTGATGCTCGAACGGCCGCTGCCACTCATCGCTACCAGCGGGAATCTGACCGATGAACCGATCTGTACCGATGATGCCGATGCGCTCCGCCGTCTCGGCGGTATCGCCGACCTCTTCCTGATGCATGACCGCCCCATCCTTCGTCATGCCGATGATTCCATCGTCCGCATCATTGCCGGACGCGAATCCGTACTGCGCCGCGCACGCGGCCTCGCACCGCTGCCGGTGATGCTGGACCATGCGCCGGACCGTTCCATCCTCGCGGTCGGCGCGCATCTGAAGAACACCGTCGCCGTGAATGCCGGTGCATCGGTCTTCATCAGCCAGCACATCGGTGATTTGGAGACGGAAGAATCGTACCGTGTATTCACCCGGACGGTGAACGGTCTGCAGGAATTGTACGGCATCACGCCCGACGTAGTAGCGGCCGATGCCCACCCGGATTATCTCTCCGGCACGTTCGCACGGTCATTGCCGTTGCCGCAGCAGACCGTTCAGCATCATGCGGCGCATATCTTCTCCTGCATGGCAGAGAACCGTCTCACCGCCGGACTGCTCGGCGTTGCATGGGACGGTACGGGATTCGGCGATGACGGTACCGTATGGGGCGGAGAATTCTTCGAGTGGGACGGTGAAGAGATGCGGCGTATCGCCACCCTCCGGCCGTTCCCGCTCCCAGGCGGGAATGCTGCGGTGAAGGAACCCCGCCGCTGTGCACTCGGTCTGCTCGCGGAAATGACCGGCGGTGACCTGAAGGAGTTCGCTGATCTGCCGCCGATGCGGCAATTCGATGCCAAACAGACCGAAGCGCTGCTCCGCATGATACATAACGGCTTCAATGCACCGAGGACCTCCAGCGCCGGCCGTCTGTTCGATGCGGTCAGTTCGCTGACCGGCCTGCGGCAGACGATGGCATACGAAGGACAGGCCGCACTGGAACTCGAATCGGTCGCCGGCACAGACGCTGATGGGGCGTACCCATTCTCCGTCGGTCTGCTGCCGTCCGATCCTTCCGTTGCACAGATCGATTGGGAGCCGATGGTCCGTTCCTTGATCGATGATGTTCGCAGCGGTGTCGCTGTTCCGCTCATCGCCGGACGGTTCCACCGTACCATGGCGGAGATCATTTGCACCATCGCAGAGCGGTCCGGTCGGACCACGGTCGTCCTCTCCGGCGGTTGCTTCCAGAATGCATTGCTGACCGAGCGGACCATCCGCCGGTTGGGCGAAGAGGGATTCACACCGTACTGGCACCAGCGGATCCCGCCGAATGACGGCGGTATCGCACTCGGTCAGCTGTACGGAACGGTCCTGTGCAGCAGCACAGGCGCATCACTACGGATGTTCAATCACGTTCGATCATAGAAGGAGGGACCGATGTGTCTCGCAATTCCCGGTAAGGTCATCGAGGTACAGAGCGGCGTGGAGCCGGTCATGGGAAAGGTCAGCTTCGGCGGTATCATCAAACAGGTCTGCCTGGATTGGGTCCCCGGTATCGCCGTCGGTGAGT
>JABWAK010000034.1 GCA_013361065.1 Bacteroidota bacterium | reverse complement strand
GGAGAGCAAAGCGGTGGTGCGGGGTGATGTGAAAGCATCGAAGCTCGTCATCGACGAGGGAGCGGTGTTCGACGGCAAGGTGACCATGACGGAGAACCGTCCGGCCGGACAGAATTACTAGCGCGAACGGGTCCATCCATGCAGGATGACGCGAAGGAGACAGCGGGGATGCTTCGGGCCGCAGCGCCGTATCTGACGCTCGGCATCCAGATCGCTGCGGCGGTCGTGATGTTCCTCTTCATCGGTAAGTATGCCGATGAGCAGTTCGGAACGAAGCCGTGGCTGATGGTGGCCGGGATCGTAGCGGGATTCGCGGGAGGGATGATCCACTTCTTCCGTGCAGTGACCGCACTCAGTACCAAAGAGGACCATGAACGGCGTTCGGCAGGGTGATACAGTTTTTTTGAAACAGATCGGGACCGTGGTCCTCGCTGCAGCGGTGCTGTCGGTCTATCCGCTCATGACCAGAGCGACCGCGGAGATCGCGGAGGCGGTCATCGCCGGCGGCGTGCTGAGTGTGGTGAACGTGCTGATGGGATACGCGGTCGTGCGGATCTCGGCAGGGAAGCCGCAGACGGAGTTCATGCAGGTGGTGCTCGCAGGGATCGCCGTCCGTCTGTTCGTGATGGTGGGACTCATGCTGCTGGCGGTCGGAGTGCTCCGGTTCCATGCGTTCGCACTCATCAGTTCGCTGTTCGTCATGTACAGCGTCTTTCTGATCGTGGAAGTGCTCTATATCCATAACCATATCAAGCAATCATAATCTAGTCAGGACAGGTACAACGTGTTTTCTTGGATCCTCCTCTCGGACAGCAAGGTGCAACATGCGGCGGCGGATACCGCCCATGCGGTCGCGGACACCGCAGCGCACGCCGGTGCGGCGCACGGCGGCGACGAGAACCTCTTCACCCAGCTGCTCCACCATATCTACGACAGTAACCTGCTGGAACTCCCGTTCTATCACAATCCCGACCCGTCCAAGCATGGCCTGGAACTGCCGCAGCTGAACCTCTTCGGCATGGACATGTCCATGACGAAGCATGTGGTGTTCCTCTGGCTGGCTGCGGTGATCCTGATCGTGACCCTCTCGCTGGTCGCACGCCGGAACCAGAAGAACAAGGTGCCGAAGGGACTCGGCAATCTGGTGGAAGTGTTCGTCGTATTCGTGCGGGATGAGATCGTGGTGCCGAACATGGGCAAGGGCGGACTGAAGTATCTGCCGTACCTGCTCACCAATTTCTTCTTCATCCTCGTCATGAACCTGCTCGGTCTGATCCCGTACGGGGCATCGGCAACGGGGAATGTCAGCGTCACGGCCGGACTCGCCGTCATCGCATTCATCATGATCCAGTTCTCCGCCATCCGCGCGCAGGGACTCGGCCACTATCTCGCGCATCTCACCGGCGGCGTGCATTGGGCCCTCTGGCCGATCATGATCCCGATCGAGGTGCTGGGGCTGTTCACCAAGCCGTTCGCGCTCTGCATCCGTCTCTTCGCGAACATGACCGGCGGACACATCGTGATCCTCGCGCTCATCGGACTGATCTTTGTCTTCAAATCGCTGATGGTGGCCCCGGTCTCCATCGCCTTCGCGCTCGGCATCTATATGCTGGAACTCTTCGTGGCGTTCCTGCAGGCGTACATCTTCACCATGCTCACCTCGCTGTTCATGGGGCTCGGCATGCAGACGGAATCGCACGGACACGAACATTGAACTGTTGAGAGAAGTACAATTACAATACATCATCCATCTACACAACATCACACAGGAGACAACACAATGGAATCACTCGGTCTTGGATACTTGGCAGCAGGAATCGGCGCTGGCGTTTCGATCATCGGCGCAGGCCTCGGTATCGGTAAACTCGCGGCAGCAGCTATGGAAGCCAGCGGACGTCAGCCGGAAGCGGCCGGACAGGTCCGTACCTCCATGCTGATCGCAGCGGCCCTCATCGAAGGCGCAACGTTCTTCGCGCTGGCCATCTGCATCATCCTGGCAACGAAGTAATCCATCCATCGGCGGGACGGGGGCGACCCTGTCCCGCATTCATTCAGTGACGACGAGAACATTATGTTAGATATCAATCCCGGTTTGATCATTTGGACCATCATCACGTTCGTGTTGCTGGTGGTCGTCCTCGGTAAATTCGCCTGGACGCCGATCCTGCAAGCGCTCCAATCCCGCGAACAGGAGATCGCTGACGCCCTGAAGAAGGCGGATGAAGCGAAGAAGGATGCGGAGCGGATGATGGCGGAGAACAAGCTGGCGATGGACAAGGCGAGCAACGAGACCGCCCGGCTGATCGCCGAAGGCCGCACCATGGCCGAGCAGCTGAAGAACGACATCGTCGCCAAGGCGAACGAGAGCGCCAAGAAGATGCTCGACCAGGCGAAGGAAGAGATCGCCCGCGAGAAGGAAGCCGCCATGGCGCAACTGCGCACGGAAGTGGCCGAACTCTCCATCACCGTCGCGGAGAAGATCCTGGACGAATCGCTGGACGGCGCCAAACAGAAGAAGATGGTCGATAAAGTGCTCCAACAACTGCAGAAAAACTGATGAGCAACGTACGCATAGCACACCGGTACGCTTCCGCACTGATGGAGCTGACCAACGAACAGAAGAAATCGGACGCGGTGGCAGAGGACCTGCAGACCGTGCTCAACGCCGTACGCGCTTCGCGCGAACTGCGCACGATGCTGGCCAGCCCCGTGGTCGCCAAGGAGAAGAAACAGGCGGTCCTGCGGGATGTCTTCAAGAAGAAGGTCGGCGAACTCGTCCAGGGATACCTGGAACAGATCGTGGCCAAGGGACGCGAAGCGCTCCTGGCCGAGATCCTCACCCAGTACTTCGTCCTGCGGGATGAACAGCTCGGCATCGTGCGTGTCACGGTCGCCACGAGCGTGGAGTTCTCCGCGAAACAGGAGAAGGAACTGGTGAAACACCTCGAAGCGATGACGAAGAAGAAGGTGGAGGTCGTCTTCAGTCTGGACGCCGCCATGAAGGGGGGCTTCATCGCGCGCGTGGGCGACACCGTGCTGGACGGCAGCGTGAAGCGCCAGCTGGAGATCCTGAAATTGAAATTACAACAAGGTACGTACAATAATTGATAAGGAACCATCACCATGGCTGAAGTTCGTCCCGATGAAATCACCGCGATCCTCCGCAAGCAGCTTGCCGGATATGAAAAAGAAGTCGATGTGTACGATGTCGGCACCGTGCTGCAGGTCGGCGACGGTATCGCCCGCGTCTATGGTCTCTCCAAGTGCATGTCCGGCGAGCTCGTCGAGTTCCCGAACGACGTGTTCGGCATGGTGCTGAACCTGGAGGAGGACAACGTCGGCTGTATCCTCTTCGGCGACGATACGAAGATCAAGGAAGGCGACACCGTGAAGCGCACCAACCGCGTGGCCTCCATGCCGGTCGGCGAAGCGATGCTCGGACGCGTCATCAATCCGCTCGGCCAGCCGGTCGACGGACGCGGTGCGATCAAGACGGAGAAGTTCTCCCCCATCGAACGCAAGGCGCGCGGCGTCATCCAGCGCGCACCGGTGAAGGTGGCGCTCCAGACCGGCCTGAAATCGGTGGACGGCATGATCCCGATCGGCCGCGGTCAGCGTCAGCTGATCATCGGCGACCGTCAGACGGGCAAGACCGCCGTCGCTCTGGACGCGATCATCAACCAGAAGCATACCCACACCGAGGAAGCGAAGAAGCAGGGCATCAAACCGGTGTATTGCATCTATGTGGCGGTCGGTCAGAAGGGTTCCACTGTGGCACAGGTGGTGAGCAAGCTGGAAGAGGAAGGGGCGATGGCCTATACGACCGTGATCGCGGCGAATGCCAGCGACCCGGCACCGATGCAGTTCATCGCGCCGTACTCCGGCGCCACCCTCGGCGAGTTCTTCCGCGACAGCGGCCGCGACGCGCTGGTGGTGTACGACGATCTTTCCAAGCAGGCCGCGGCATACCGCCAGGTCTCGCTGCTGCTCCGCCGTCCCCCGGGACGCGAGGCGTACCCCGGCGACGTGTTCTATCTCCACTCCCGTCTGCTCGAGCGTTCCTCCAAGCTGAGCGATGAAGAAGGCGGCGGAAGCCTCACGGCGCTGCCGATCATCGAGACCCAGGCCGGTGACGTCTCCGCGTACATCCCGACGAACGTCATCTCCATCACGGACGGTCAGATCTATCTCGAGCCGAACCTGTTCAACGCCGGCGTGCGTCCCGCGATCAACGTCGGTATCTCCGTCTCCCGCGTGGGCGGTAACGCGCAGATCAAAGCGATGAAGAAGGTTGCCGGCCGTCTCCGTCTGGAGCTTGCACAGTACCGCGAACTGGAAGCGTTCGCGAAGTTCGGTTCCGACCTCGATAAGTCCACCCAGCAGCAGCTGCGCCGCGGCGCGCGCCTGGTGGAGCTCCTGAAGCAGGGACAGTACGTTCCGCTGCCGGTGGAGAAGCAGGTCGTGATGATCTATCTCGGCACCAACGGTCTGCTGGACGAATTGCCGGTGGACAAAGTGCAGCAGTTCGAGAAGGAGTTCCTGCAGATGGTCGACCTGAAGCACAAGGCCCTGCTCACCGCCATCGCGGAGAAGAAGGAACTGACCGACGATGCGGCGAATCAGATCCAGTCGATCGCGAAAGAATTCCTCTCCACCTTTAAAGCAGCATAATCCTGATGGCAACCTTACGTGAGATACGCCAGCGCATCAGCGGCGTCAAAAGCACACAGAAGATCACCAAAGCGATGAAGATGGTCGCGGCGGCCAAACTGCGCCGCGCCACCGATGCCATCATCGCTGCCCGTCCCTACGCCCGGAAGATGCAGGAGCTCCTTTCCTACCTGTCCGGACAGGTGGATGTGACGAAGTACCCGCAGTTCGAAGCGCGCGAAGTGAAGGCGGTCGCCATCGTCATCGTCACGGCGGACCGCGGACTCTGCGGCGCGTTCAACAGCAACATCATCAAAGCCGCCGTGAACCACATCCGCACGAACTATGCGGAGATGCATGCGGCCGGCAAGGTGAAGCTGATCTGCGTCGGCAAGAAGGGATACGATTTCTTCAGCAAGCGGGACTATGAAGTGATCGCGAAACATGTCGGGGTGTTCAACCAGATGAGTTTCACCACCGCCAAGACCATTGTTGCGGAGATCGTGGACGGGTTCATCAAAGGGGAATACGACAAGGTCGAGATCATCTCCAATGAGTTCAAGAACGCCGTGCAGCAGAAACTGACCATCGGACAGTTCCTGCCGGTGGTACAGCAGGCGGGTGATACGAAGAACGTGTCGACCGATTATATCTTCGAACCAGCGAGCGACGAGATCGTCTCGGCGCTGGTGCCGAAGCATCTCAACTTCCAGATCTGGCGCGTGCTGCTCGATTCCAACGCCGCCGAACATGGTGCGCGGATGACCGCGATGGAGAATGCGTCGACCAATGCCCGCGACCTGATCAAGGTGCTGCAGCTGACCTATAACAAGGCGCGGCAGGCATCCATCACCAAGGAGCTGCTCGAGATCGTCGCGGGTGCCGAGGCACTGAAGAAGGCAAGCTGATCCGGGAAGAGATCACGAGGATTTGATTCAATGGATCATTGAGTCAATGAATCAATAACGATTGTTTTTATCATGTTTGAATCACTGACTGAACGATTAGACGGAGCCCTGCGCAAACTGCGCGGGCAGCACCGTATATCCGAAGAGAACACCGCCGAGGCATTGGACGAGGTACGCCGCGTCCTGCTCGACGCCGATGTGAACTTCGGTGTCGTCACGTCGTTCATCGGGAACGTCCGCGCCAAAGCGGTCGGCCAGGAGGTGGTCACCAATGTCGCCCCCGGCCAGCTGATCATCAAGATCATCTACGATGAACTGGTGCAGCTGCTCGGCAGCGAGAAGGCGGAGATCACCCTCTCGTCGGACATCCCGTCGGTCATCATGGTGGCGGGTCTGCAGGGGTCGGGTAAGACGACCTTCAGCGGGAAACTGGCGAATTATCTCAAGAGCAAAGGGAAGCTGCCGCTGCTCGTCGCGGCGGATACGTACCGTCCGGCGGCCATCGACCAGCTGATCATGCTCGGCGAGCAGATCGGCGTGCCGGTCTTCTCCAGCCGCGACATGTCCGCACTCGAGATCGCCCGGAAGGCGATCCCGCACGCCAAGGAGCATGCACGCGATGTGGTCATCATCGACACCGCCGGCCGTCTGGCCATCGATGAAGTGATGATGAAGGAAGTGGCGGACATCAAGGCCGCCGTGAAGCCGCACGAGATCCTCTTCGTCGTCGACTCCATGATCGGTCAGGATGCCGTGAACACGGCGAAGGCGTTCCACGAGCGGCTGGACTATGACGGCGTGGTGCTGACGAAACTGGACGGCGATACCCGCGGCGGCGCCGCGCTCTCCATCCGCACCGTGGTCGGCAAGCCGATCAAGTTCGTCGGCGTCGGCGAGAAGATGGATGCGCTGGAGCAGTTCTATCCGGACCGGATGGCGTCCCGCATCCTCGGCATGGGCGACATCGTGTCGCTGGTGGAGAAGGCGCAGCAGACGTTCGACCAGAAGCAGGCCGAGAAGCTCCAGGACAAGCTCGTCAAAGCACAGTTCACGCTGCAGGATTTCTACGAACAGCTGCAGCAGATCAAGAAGATGGGTCCGCTCTCCCAGGTGATGTCCATGATCCCGGGTGCCGCGAAGCTCGGCAACCTGAACGATGTGGACGACAAGGAGCTGAAGTACGTGGAGGCGATCATCCTCTCCATGACCCAGGAGGAGCGGAACAATCCTGCGATCATCAACGGTTCGCGCCGCAAACGCATCGCGAACGGCAGCGGCACGTCGATCCAGGAGGTGAACAAACTGCTCACCCAGTTCACCGAGATGCAGAAGATGATGCGGAACTTCACCAAAGGGAAGAGTTTCGCGAAGATGATGGGACAGCGGTTCGGCCGCTGACCCTGCACAGCATGGAAAGAACTACATACACTACATCAATCAGCAGCAACATAAGGAGTAACAACACGTGGCAGTAAAAATCAGATTACAGCGCGGCGGCAAGAAGAAACAGCCGGTCTACCGTATCGTGGCAGCGGATTCCCGCTACAAGCGCGACGGTCGCTTCCTGGAGAAGCTCGGACAGTACAATCCCGGCACCGACCCCATCACGATCGATGTGAAGGAAGGGCGTGTGATGTACTGGCTCGGCGTCGGCGCCACCCCGACCGACACGGTGAAGAACCTGCTCAGCCGGAAAGGGATCATGCTGAAGTGGACCCTCATGAAGAAGAAGAAGGATGAGGCGACCATCACCGCGGAGATGGAGAAATGGGCCGCATCGCAGCCGCTGAAGCGCGAGAAGGAACTGGCGAAGAAGGCCCGCCGCAAGGCAGCCAAGAAGAAGGCCGCCGCACCGGCAGCAGCGCAGGCGTAAGCATCCGTTCCCGGGGCGTACCGTCTTCCCTCATCAACGCAGGAGGCAGCAATGCGTGAATTCCTCGAATACGTGGCGAAACAGCTGGTGGATAATCCCGGCGATGTCCGCATCGCGGAGGAAGAGAAGGACAACAAGATCATCTTCAAGATCACAGTGGCACAGTCCGATATCGGGAAGATCATCGGCAAGCAGGGACGGACGGCACAGTCCATCCGCGTCCTGCTGAGTGCCGTAGCGGCCAAGACCGGGAAACGGGCGATCCTCGAAGTTGAAGACTGACGCACAACGGCAGCCGCTCCGGGCGGTCGCGCAGATCCGGAAGATCTTCGGTGTGCGCGGAGAGATGAAGATCGAATCGTACGCCCGCACCGCCGAGGAGTTCGAACAGCTGGACGGACTCTTCCTCGGGACCGGCGAGCATGATGCGGTCCCCTGCACCATCGAATCGGTGAAGATGCGAGGCAGCGAGATCTATCTGAAGCTGACCGGGGTGGACGACAAGACGGCCGCTGACCCGCTCCGCGGACTCTACCTGATGGTGGAGGAATCGCGGAAGAAGAAACTGCCGGAGGACCGGTTCTACATCGACGACCTGCTCGGCTGTTCGGTGAAGGATGAACACGGAAGGCTCTACGGCATGATCGGTGCGATCGATGATTATCCTGCACACCGCATCTACACGGTGCGGACGAAGAAGGGACCGGTGATGCTGCCGGCAGTGCGCGAGTTCATCGTGCGGGTCGACATGGATGCACGATGCGTCATCATCCGTCCTCCGGACGGATTGTTCGACGGTGAGATGTTGTAGCGCTTCCTCCGTTCCCGGAGGGAGCATATTGTGAACGCAGCGGTACCGGGGTCCGCAGGACGATATGATCAGATTCGATATCATCTCCGCCGTACCGCAGCTGCTCAAGAGCCCGCTCAGCGAGAGCATCCTGAAACGGGCGCAGGAGAGCGGATTGGCGGAGATCGCGGTGCATGACCTGCGCCGCTATGCACACGACAAGCACCGCATCATCGACCAGCCGCCGTACGGCGGCGGTTCCGGGATGATCCTGAAACCGGAACCGATCTTCGAGTGCATCGAAGCGTTGAAGGCGGAACGGACATACGATGAGGTCATCTACATGTCCGCGGACGGAGAGCGGTTCACGCAGAAGATGGCGAACGAGCTCTCGCTGCACGGCAACATGATCATCCTCTGCGGTCATTATAAAGGGGTCGATCAGCGGGTACGGGACACACTCATCACCCGGGAGATCTCCATCGGGGATTATGTGCTGACGGGAGGGGAGCTGGCGGCGATGGTGGTGGCGGATGCGGTCATCCGGCTCATCCCGGGAGCGATCGGGGACGGGGAATCGGCGCTCACCGATTCGTTCCAGGACGGTCTGCTCGATGCACCGAGTTACACACGGCCGCCGGAATTCCGCGGCATGAAGGTGCCGGAGGTGCTGCTGGGAGGGAACCATAAAGAAGTGGCGAAATGGCGGGAGGAGCAGCGGACGCGCAAGACACAGCAGCGGCGCAGCGACCTCCTCTGAACACCGGCGCACAGGCCGGTCAACGAATGGGAAAGAATAAAAAGAAACACACATCAATCATCGTCCCGCAACGGGACAAAACAACGAGGGAGTTATGGACAAGATCAAATTAGTGGAAGCAGCGTTCGTGAAATCCGATATCCCGGATTTCAAGGTGGGCGACCAGCTGAACGTGCATGTGCGCGTGGTGGAAGGCGACAAGGAACGTATCCAGCAGTACCAGGGGGTCGTGATCGGCCGCCGCGGCGAAGGCATGGGCGCCACGTTCACCGTGCGCAAGATCTCGGACGGTGTCGGCGTGGAACGTATCTTCCCGCTGCACTCACCCCGTATCGCCAAGATCGAACGGGTGAAGGAAGGTCATGCACGCCGTGCGAAACTGTACTACCTGCGCGGTATGGCTGCGAAACAGATCCGCCAGAAGACCGGCGCGAACCAGTGAGTTCGCCCCTCCACACCGGCCCCGCAGCGGGCCGGCGGATCGGCGCACTCCGCGACCTCTACACACGGCCGTTGTATCACACATTACAGAGTTCCTCCGGGTCCCCGGAGGAACTTTTGTTTGATACACCCTCCGCGCATCTCGATGCATTGATGAGCAACGAGCGGGCCGCCGTGTTCGTCCCGCCGGTCGACTTCGCGCAGAACAGCTCCGGCATGGTGCTCATCCCGAAAGTCGGTGTCTCGTCCTCCGGGCACAGCAATGCCGTTCGTCTCTACCTGCGCCGCAACCTGCCGGTCATCCGTTCCATCGCCGTCGGTGCGGTCTCCGCCACCGATGTGGTGCTCGCGCGGATCGTCCTCGGCGAGAAGTACGATGCCGAACAGCCGACCGTCGTCCCGGTCCAGGGCACCGTGGAGGAGATGCTGTCCAAAGCCGATTGCGCCCTCGTTGCCGGCGATGCACTGCTGACCCTCGCAGCGGACCATCCGTTCATCGACATCGTGGACGAATGGTCCGATATCACCGAGCTGCCGTTCGTCCATACCGTGGCGATCACCCGGAGCGACCTGTATACGGCCGAGACTGCTGAGCGTCTGCTGGCATCGATGGACGCCGGCCGCGCAGCGCTGCCGTCGGTGGCGAATGCCGTGGCGGCCGAGACCTCGCTCTCCGCGGACCTGCTGCAGAACTATCTCTCGCATTTCTCCTACGGGCTGGACGACGAGTCGCTCGCCTCGCTCGACGAATTCTTCCGCATGGCATTCTACTACGGGATGCTCGGCGATGTCCCCGAGATCGAAACGGGCCGGTAGGCATCCTTTCCTTGAAACTCACTGTTTTTCAGTGTACTTTGGACCAATGCTGAAAACACTCCTCATCAGGAATTACGCACTCATTGAAGAGATCTCCGTGGAGTTCTCTTCCGGGCTGACCATCATCACCGGCGAGACCGGTGCCGGGAAATCCATCCTCATTGATGCGCTCGGTCTGCTGCTCGGGGACCGCGCCAGTTCCGAGATGGTCCGCACCGGCACCGACAAAGCGGTGGTGGAAGGTCTCTTCGACATCCGCACGAACCAGCGGGTGCAGGAACTGCTGCGTGCCAGCGAGAACGATCCGTCGGATGAACTGATCGTGCGCCGTGAGCTCAACGCCAAAGGACAGAGCCGCTGTTTCCTCAACGATTCCCCCGTTTCCGTCGGCGTGCTGAAGGAGATCGGCGATGCTCTGGTGGACCTGCACGGTCAGCATGAGCATCAATCGCTCCTCCGGCCGGAGACGCACATCGATTTCCTGGATGACTTCGGCGGGTATCAGAAGGAGATCGCGGCGTACCGGGAACAGTACCGGGCACTGGCGGACCTGTCGGCGAAGAAGAAAGAACTGCAGGAACAGGAGCAGCAGCTCAAAGCGAAGAAATCGCTCTACGAGTTCCAGATCAAAGAGATCGATGCCGTGAATCCGCAGAGCGGGGAAGAGGATGCACTCGAATCCGAGCTGCGGATCCTGGAGAACACCGAGAAGCTCTCCGAACTGACGAACGGCATCCATCAATTACTGTACGAAGCGGAATCATCCGTACGGGACAATCTGGTGAAGGCGCGGAAGATGGTGGAGCAGCTGTCGGAGATCGACGGTGCATTCACGGAATCGGTGAACGAAGCACGCTCCGCCGAAGTGATCGTGGAGGAACTGGCGAAACAGGTGCAGCACTATGCGTCCCGCATCGAGTTCAATCCCGAGCGGCTGGAAGCGATCCGGGAACGCCTTGGCGCTCTTTCCCTGCTGAAGAAGAAGTACGGCGGTACCATCGACCTGCTCATCGAGTTCCGGCAGCGGATCGGCGAGGAGTTCAAGTTCGCCGAGAATTTCGAAGGGGAGATCGCCAAACTCGAGAAACAGATCGAAGCGTTGCGGAAGGAGTGCGGTACATCCGCCTCCGTCATCACTGCGAAGCGGAAGGAAACCTCGAAACGGCTGGAGAAGGCGATCCTAACTGCCCTCGCGGACCTCGGGATCCCGAAAGCGGTTTTCACCACCAGTATCCACCAGCGGACGGCCGATGCTTCGGCGCACGTCATGGCGGTCCGCATCGGAAACCAACTGATCGAGGCGGGACCATCCGGTACGGACCATGTGGAGTTCTTCATCTCCACCAACGTCGGCGAGGACCCGAAGCCGCTCGTGAAGGTCGCTTCGGGCGGCGAGGTCTCCCGCATCATGCTGGCGCTCAAGGGAGCGCTCGCGCAGTCGGACAAGACGCCGCTGCTCATCTTCGACGAGATCGACACCGGCGTGAGCGGCAGGATCGGCCAGGCGGTCGGTCTCAGCCTGAAGAAACTCGCTGCGCACCACCAGGTCATATCCATCACTCATCTTCCGCAGATCGCCGGGCTGGCGGACACGCATTTCGCCGTGGAGAAGAGCGAAGCGAACAAGAAGACCAGCACCCGCCTGCGGAAACTCACCACCGACGAACGGATCCGCGAAGTGGCCAAACTCATGAGCGGTTCCGAAGTGACCGATGCCGGATTGAAGAGCGCGAAGGAGCTCATGGGAATGAAATAGCAGCGGTTAGCTATTGGCAGTTGGCGATTAGCTTACACGTATGAGAAACTTTCGAAAGTTTACCATCTGGATTCAAGCTGTAGATATCGTCACGAAGGTCTACGAATTGTCGGCACTCTTACCGGATTCTGAACGATACGGTTTACGGTCCCAGATCCAACGCTCAGCAGTTTCCATCCCTTCGAATATTGCTGAAGGAGCCGGAAGAGCAAGTGATGTCGAGTTTAAAAGGTACTTGGAAATAGCTGTCAGTTCCTCCTTTGAATTGGAAACGCAATTAATTTTGATCCAGAAACTGCAGATGATTGCGAACGATCGCATCGAGGATGTTCTTGAATTGATTCTGCTTGAGCAAAAGATGATCAACAGTTTCATCTCCAAATTAAAAACATGAACCGCTTGTTTTTGCAATCAGCCAATAGCTAATCGCTAACAGCAAGAAACTTCTTCATCCATTCCCTCTGACCATGCCCTTACAACTCACAAACTCCCTCACCCGTACCAAAGAAGAATTCACTCCGATCCATGACGGTATCGTGCGGATGTATGTCTGCGGACCGACCGTGTACGGACTGTCGCACCTCGGCCATGCGAAGAGCTATGTCTCGTTCGACGTGGTCGTACGGTACCTCCGCTATCTCGGTTACAAGGTCACCTACGTGCAGAACATCACCGATGTGGGACATCTGACGGATGATGCGGACGAAGGGGAGGACAAGATCGCGAAACAGGCGCGGAAGGACCGGATGCACCCGATGCAGGTGGTGGAACTGTATACGCGCGAGTACTTCGCGGATATGGATGCGATGAACGTGCTCCGTCCGGACATCTCCCCGCGCGCTACGGGACATATCCCGGAACAGATCGCCATGACGCAGCAGCTGCTGGAGAAGGGGTTCGCGTACGAGGTGAACGGGTCGGTCTATTTCGACGTGAGCAAGGATGCGGAGTACGGCAAACTCTCCGGTCGGAATGTGGACGAGGCGGAGAGCGGTACACGCGTGGATGTGAAATCCGAGAAGCGTCATCCGGCCGATTTCGCGCTCTGGAAGAAGGCGGAACCGAACCACATCATGCGGTGGGATTCACCGTGGGGTCCCGGCTTCCCCGGCTGGCACATCGAATGCTCTGCCATGTCCATGAAGTACCTCGGCGAGACGTTCGATATCCACGGAGGCGGGATGGACAACCAGTTCCCGCACCATGAATGCGAGATCGCGCAGAGCGAGAGTGTCACGAAGAAACCGTTCGTGAAGTACTGGATGCACAATAATCTGGTGACGGTGAACGGTCAGAAGATGGGGAAATCGCTCGGCAACTTCACTACGCTGAAGGATGCCTTCGCGATGTTCGATCCCGGCATCATCCGTTTCTTCATCTTGCAGAGCCACTACCGCAGCACGCTGGACTACAGCGCGCAGGCGGTGGAAGGAGCGGCGAAGGGACTCGAGAAACTCCGGAACACCGTCGCCCGGCTCCGCGCGGAGATCGCAAAACAGCGGGCCGGCAGCCGGGAATTCGCACCGGCACTGGAGGCGCTCCGGACGAAGTTCTTCGATGCCATGAATGATGATTTCAACGCACCGGCCGCGGTCGGCGTGCTCTTCGAGCTGGTCCGTGAGACCAACGAACTGCTGTCGGATGCCCCGAATGCCTCCCATGCCTTCCTGCAGACGCTCGATGGATTCTTCACTACCGCAGCGGAGGAGATCCTCGGCATCCGGCTGACGGCAGAGAGCAGCGGTGCCGCTTCGCTCGAATCCTCGCTGGTGGAACTGCTCATCGTCTCCCGTGCCGAGGCCCGGAAGCTGAAGCACTTCGCCCTCTCCGACAAGATCCGTGACGACCTGAAAGCGATCGGGGTGGTGCTGGAGGATTCGAAGGACGGAACCACCTGGAGGAAGGGATGAAGTATATCCTGACGGCATGTGCCATCCTGTTCCCCTTGGTTGCCGCGGCACAGGACAATGACGGATTCGACCGGTTGATGACGCGGAAACGGATCTCATGTGCGGACATCGAGGAGAATGCACGGTTCCTCATCCCTGCGTATCACCGGAACGGACATCTCGATTCGCTCCGCTACCTGCTCCGGTATTGGGAGCGGAACTGCGGACAGGAAGAGGCCATCACGCGGACAACGCTCATCCTCGATGCGGAGGCCGGAGTGCTCGCATCGTACCCGTTCTCCCGGCTGACCGTCTGGAACATGCGCGACTTCAAACGCAAGACGCAGTTCGCCCGGGAACATCCGGAGCGGAGAGAGTTCATCAGCGGGAATCTCTTCTGGCGCGATCTGGACAAGGTGAACGATCAGTTCGACCTCTTCACCTCCGTGCTCGCACAGGAAGTACGCGGAAAGAGCAACGAACCGTTCGCCGGTCAGCTGCTCACCTTCTACGGCGGGGAGACCGATTCCTTCTTCACGCTGCTCCACCGCCGGCAGATCGAGAACCGTGCACTGCAGGCGAGCTATGATTCCATCATCACGGAGATCGAGGACGAGTACACCGTCTTCATGTCCGTCACCGCAGGCTGGTGGATACCGACGGGAAATGCCTCCCTGCTCGGCAGCCATCCGGAGCTCGGTTTCAATATGGGGGTGATGCGTCACGGGTACAGCGCCGATCTGATGATCCTGTTCCGCTTCCTCGATGCGCACTCTTCGTACACCGTGCGCAAGAACGGCGTGCCGACCATGACGGACCATTTCTTCAGCGGGTACATCGGCGCACAGTTCGGATACGATCTCATCCGCCGGCGCACGTACGATCTCTCGGTGCTCAGCGGCATCGCCTATGACGGATTCGATGCGATCGCGGCGAGTAATGCCAATGCGAATGACAATGTCTCCGTGAACAGTCTCAATCTGAACCTCGGGGTCGGCGGCCGCTACTATCTGGAGGAGTTCCGCAGTACCTTCCTCACGGCAGAGCTCCGGTACCATTTCGTCGATTACCGCAATCCGGGCGGAACGGACCTGTCCGGCAACAGCTGGTCGTTCCGGGTGGGGTACAATTTCTCCTCCGGATGGCAGTACGAGCTCCTGCGTGATCTGGGAGCATATTAACGGAATAATCGTTAGATTACCGGTATGAACAACAGCATGTGGAGCACCGTGAAACGGACCATCGCACTCTTCCTGATCCTGGTATCGCTGGCATCGGCACAGAACACCGCCGGTGATGCTGCGAACATCGAGCCGCGCTTCATCATCGACACGCCCACGGCCGGACTGCTCAAACGGGGCGCCTTCTCACTGGAATCGAATTTCTTCCAGGACGGCGGTCTGATGTTCGGTCTCTATGCCGGAGCACTGGACCGGCTGACGTTCGGCATCTCGTACGGCGGGGTCGGTGTGATCGGGAAGACCGCGGTGACGATGCAGAAACTGCCGGGTGTGATGGTGAAGTACCGCTTGTTCGATGAGAGCGAAGCGATGCCGGCCATCGCCTTCGGATTCGATTCGCAGGGGAAGGAGACCTATCTCGATTCACTCGAGCGGTTCACCATCAAGTCGCGCGGTATCTTCATCGCCGCCAGCAAGAACTACGCCTTCCTCGGATACCTGTCGTTCCACGGCGGCGTGAACTGGTCCATGGAGAAGAAGGACGGGGACAAGGATATGGATGTGTTCATGGCGGTAGAGAAATCGGTCGGACAGGAGCTGTCGCTGCTGGCCGAATATGATTTCGCATTCAATGACAGCCACGGCCGCGCCATCGGGCAAGGCAAAGGGTATCTGAATGCCGGCATCCGCTGGTCGTTGGCGAACGGCCTCACGCTCGGTTTCGACCTGAAGAACGTGGTGAAGAACCAGCAGAATGTGACCTTTGCCAACCGGACCCTGAAAGTGGAATACGTCCGGACCCTGTGACCGGACGCCGAACGCCGGCCACAAGAGTGTACTATCCGCAATCCGCTCAATAATGCGGTGTTTTCCCCGGGACCGCCAATTAAACCTTCGCTACAGCACCGCCGTCAACATTGATACCCAGTCCGTATTGTGGTACATTATACCATCGATACCGTGAACAGCAGGAATGATTTTTCCCGTTCCGTTGTTCCTGGTACTACGAAACCATCGTGAGGTATGATATGAGAACCGTGCTGTTATTCCTCTCCGCAATCTCCGTGATGCTTGCCGGATGCTATACCGAGCTCGCCACGCTCGAGCCGAGCGATCGGACCGTCTATTATGAATCCGATACGGTCACCGAGGGAACCGCGACGACCATCAACAATCATTACTATCTGGATGATGAGTACCGCCGTTCGCGGCTGCGTGTCTCCTTCAACTATTACTATCCGTCGTACTCCTCCTGGATCGGTTCGTACTATTATTCCTATTTCAATGATCCGTACTGGGGGATGTACCACCGGCCGTACTGGTATCATGATCCGTTCGCATACGGCTGGTGCGGCTGGCCATATTACGACCCGTGGTATCCGTATCCGGTCGTGTACTATCCTGTCTATTATCCCTACCCGGTCTACTATGGCGGACCGGTCACTGTTGCGAGCGGAACCGCACCCTCCCGTCCCCGCACGGACGGACCGACGCGTGATCCAGGCCGGGATGAACGCGACCGTCCTTTGGCGACACCGGTACCTACTCCGGTGGTGACAACGAATGGAGGACCGGTAAATGAACCGCCGGCGGAGAGACCCCGTCCGGCCCGCCCCCCGGAGAAAGCATGGTGGGAGAAGGAAGGGGATGAGCGTCCGGCGGAAACACCGGTGAACCGTCCATCGCGTCCGACGAATACAACGCGCCCGTCCAATGTCAATGAACCGCGCCGTCCGGCAGCGAATGATCCCGGCACCGGTGAGGCGGCACCGCGCCCGATGCCCCGACCGGCAGCGAACGATCCGAAGACCAATGACACACCGTCACGTCCGGTCGGCCGTCCGGCAGCTCCGGCACAGGTGGACCGGCCGAATGATGCACCGGTCTATACACCGCCGGCAAAGAAACCGACACAACGCAATGACGGAGAGACGGCACGGCCGCGTGAGTCCTCCCGGCCGTCCTACACTCCGCCCGCGCAGCCTTCCACGCCGCCGCAATCCGCTCCGCCGCGGAACAGCGGAGGTTCCAATGGTAACGGCCGTTCGAGGGATTGACCTATGAAGATCGCACATTCCGGTATCGTCCTTGTCTCCGCGGCGGCGCTCGCCGTTGCGGGTTGCTATACGCAGCTGATGACCCCGCAGGAATTCATCCAGGTGCGCCGCTCGGTGCAGAGCGGTTCCGGTACATCCGCCGGCGCGAACAACGCATTCACGGTGAACTATAATCAGTCGTGCGTCTCATGTCATTCGTTGAATGAGTTGAACGAGCGCGCGGAAGAGATGGAGTATTACGGCATCCGTTCCGTTCACAATGGATACCTTCTTTCGTCGCGCGATTGGGATGCAGGCGTGCCGGTCCCGATGCCGGGCGCACCGTCGCCGGGAATACCGTTCCCTTCCCCCGAGCCGGTACTCTGGCCGACGAATCCGACCGTCCGCTCGTCGTGGTGGCAGCCTGCCGGTACGACGGTACCGACATCGCGTCCGCGTACCGACGGACCGACGCGTGATCCCGGTACGACCAGGGACCGTTCTCCCGTCACCGCCCAGCCGTCGCCGCAGCCGTCCACGCCGCCTCCGACCGTCACTGCTCCGACGACCACGACGTCGTCCAAACCGGCCTCAACACCGCCGGCCGAGACGACCCGCAGCAGGGAAAGCAGCAGCAACAGTACTCCTGCTCCTGCACCCAGCCGTCCGCGTACGGATGGTGCATCACGTGATGACAGTGCGAACCGTCCGCGTTAATCTTTTTTCCGGGGAACTTCATGCGATCCATAGTACGACTCTCGATCACCACGATTCTTTTCAGTTCATTCCTATTTTCTCAGCTGTCCGATGATGCGGTCCGCTTCACCCGCGGCAGCGGAACGGGTGCCCGGCCGCTCGGTATGGGCAACGCTTACATCGGCATCGCGGATGATTTCAATGCCGCCATGTGGAATCCGGCCGGTCTTGCACAGATGCGGCGGCTGGAATTGATGGGCGGGCTTGCGAATACACGGCAGACCGATGATGCAACGTACTTCGGCGTATCGAAATCGTCGGATGTTTCTGCTACCGCGATCGACAATATCGGATTCGTCTTCCCGTTCCCGACGGTACAGGGAAGCTTCGTCGTTGCCTTTGGTTACCACCGGTATGCCGATTTCGGTGCGATGGCCTCGTTCAGCGGGTTCAACGACCGGAGTTCCATCATCCCGTCGCTGCGTGATGCTTCTGCTTCATTTGACATTCCGTATAATGTTTATCTAACGAATGATTCTGGCTACACGACCGTGCAGAAGGATGTTCACCAGAGCGGGATTAATAAAGAATCCGGAAGCCTTGGTGTGTGGACATTCTCCGGAGCAGTAGATATTGAGGAAAATATATCGCTTGGGATTTCGCTCAATGTCTTTTCTGGACGTTATGAAAAAGTTCGGAATTTCCTTGAAGAGGATACGCGGAACATCTATGGGGATACTTCCCCGGCGCTGCCAAGAGATTCAGCCTACCACCGCTTCAATAAATTCTATTATGATAGTTATGTGAACAGCGAACTGAGCGGGAGCAATATCACCATCGGTCTGATGTACCGCAGCGAGACGTTCCGTCTTGGCGCGGTGGTGCGCGGCCCGCTCTCCATGAAGGTAAGCGAGGACTATACGAACGAAGGGGAGAGCGTTTATGATGCAACAGGCGGTTGGTCTCCGGCAAACAAACCTCCAAGGACAAAACATTCGTATAGTGTGCCGAACGATTCCATGGGGCCGAATGAGTACGGTGTGCTGGCGCCCTGGACGGTCGGTATCGGCGCATCGCTCTATCTGATGCCGGAACTGCTGCTCTCGGCAGATGTCGAGTGGACCGACTGGACGCAGACGGAATGGACGGACAACATCTATCTGGAAAGGAACAATCTGAAACTGCAGTCGCAATTCCGTTCGGTCACCGTCCTGCGGTTCGGTGCGGAACTCGATGTGCCGAACACCGACCTTCGGCTGCGGGCAGGGTATGCGGTCGAACCGTCGGTCTATGTGAATGACCCGTCGACCTTCGACAGGAAGAGCATGACCGCCGGTGCAGGGTATTTCCTGCAGCGGAACGTGATGCTCGACGCCGGTATCTCGTACAGCACCCGTTCGACCTTCACCAATCAATATTCGATCACCGGTCTGACCGATCCGGCGCGGCTCAACGAATCCATCACCGGTCTTCTGGTGAATGTCGGTATCAGTTACCGCTTCTGACCGCAGCACCCGTCACTCCGATCATACTGCCCGGGCAACCGGGCAGTTCATTTTCCTGTTGAGTTTGGGGCATTCTTTCAATAGTTTATAGGGACACATCCGTAGTACCGGGGGAACCATCCATGTTCGGTAATAAAGCAACCACCATCTCGCCCGATCAGCAGAAAGAACTGATCACGCGCCATCTGCGCGCGGCGGATGAGCTTGTCCGGGCACGGAACTTCGACGGAGCGCTGGAAGAGATCCGCAAAGCGCTCAACATCGATCCCAAACACTCCCTCGCACGATCCTTCCAGCAACGCATCCTCCTTATCCAGAAACAGACCGCTCCGGCGGACGATCACAAGCCGAAAGGCCCCTCGCAGGAGGAGATGACGGCGATGATCTCGCAGCATTTCGCCGTGGCGGAACAGATGATCGCCAAGCGGATGTACCAGGACGCACTCAAGAAGATCGCCGAGGTCTATGCGGTCGATCCCGGGAACCATTTCGCCAAGGCGTATTCCGACAGGATCGAACAGCTCATCCTGGAGCAGGAGCAGCTCGGAACAAAACTCTTCAGTCGCGAGGCAACGGCGCCGCATCCTGCCGCCGAGGATATCCCCGGTGTCGTCGTACCGGACCGCGGCAGTATCGAGATGTATGAGGAATTGCTCAAGGAAGCATGGTTCGACGGCAAAGTGACACCGGAAGAGGAAGTTCAGCTCAAAGAGGTCCGTGATGTCTTTGCCATCACGGATGAGGAACATGCCGTGGTGGAGAAACGGGTGAAAACGCGTTCCTACATCGAAGCACTCAAGCTGGCGTGGAAGGACGGAGTGATCTCGGATATGGAGCGTTCGGTGCTGGATATCATGCGGCGGCGGTACGGCATCACACCCGAGGAGCATGCCGAGACCGAACACATGGTGCAGGAAGCGAAGAAAGGGACCAAACCAAGGGCCCGCATCCTGCTGGTGGAACCGGACAAGACGGCGATGGTGACCATGATGAAGGCGCTCCAGGCGCGGAATTTCGAGGTGGTGATCACCAGCCGTGCCGAGGATGCGTTACAGGTGATGATCCGCCAGATACCGAAACTCATCGTCTGCGAAACGGTCTTCCCTGCGGGAATGATGGACGGATTTGCATTCTACAAGAAGGTCCAGGAACATCCCGCGCTCAAGACAACGCCGATCTTCTTCATGACCGATGCACACCGGCAGAATATCGCACGGGCCGCCATGCGGATGGGGCTCGATCTCTGCCTGACAAAACCGATCGACATCGAATTGCTCATTGCGGCCATCGAGGGCCGTCTGCTGTTGAAGTAATCCCCGCGATACCCGTCATACAATCACTGTATAATTATACATTCCCGGACCGCCATCACAATCCGCTCCGCTTTCCCTTGCATTCAACCGCAGGGGAGGGTACCTTTGTAGTACGCTGTTCCTTCCATCAACGAATCACATGACCGGATCCCCATGAACCGTTCCTCGCTCATCCTGCTGCTCATCGTTTGTTCCGTCCTTACTGCACAACCCAAGCGGGAGTTCCGTGCCGCA
Organism: Bacteroidota bacterium; assembly: GCA_013361065.1. Taxonomy (GTDB): domain Bacteria; phylum Bacteroidota; class Ignavibacteria; order UBA10030; family UBA8401; genus UBA8401. Next base: position 4,300 of record JABWAK010000034.1, on the reverse strand, counting down.
TGGGTCGCCACCGTCTCCAATATCGACTGGCCGCTCAGCAAGAACCATTCCGCCACACAGCAGAAAGCGGACGCCATCGCGATCCTCGATAAGCACAAACAGAACAACATCAACGCTATCCTGCTGCAGGTGCGTCCCTCCTGCGACGCCATCTATCAGGGCGGTCTTGAACCGCTCTCCGAGTACCTCGTCGGTACGCAGGGGGGCAATCTCAGTTCATACTATGATCCGCTGCAGTTCTGGATCGACGAAGCACATAAGCGTGGCATGGAGCTGCATGCCTGGTTCAATCCGTACCGGGCGGTCGTCTCATCCGGCAGCAGCGTGCACGCGACCCATATCAGCAAGACCAAACCGGAATGGATCATCACCTACGGCGCCAGCCCGTACAAACTGCTCGATCCCGGTATCCCGGCCGTGCAGAACTACTCCCTGAGCGTGATCATGGATGTGGTGCGGCGGTACAACATCGACGGCGTCCATTTCGACGATTATTTCTATCCGTACGGCGGCATGGGGAATCAGGACAGTGCGACCTTCGCCAACTATAAGGGCGCTTTCACCTCCCTCGGCGACTGGCGGCGGAACAATGTGAACAAGTTCATCGCCATGGTGCACGACAGCATCAAAGCGACCAAGTACTGGGTGAAGTTCGGCGTGAGTCCGTTCGGTATCTGGAAGAGCGGCACCCCCGCCGGCGTGTCCGGACTGGATGCATACTCAGCGATCTACTGCGATGCGGTGAACTGGCTGCAGAACAAGAAGGTCGATTATATCACACCGCAGATGTACTGGGTGATCGGCGGCGGACAGGATTACAGCAAACTGATGCCGTGGTGGGTCACGCAGCTGAACGGGCGCCATCTGTACTCAGGGAATGCCGTATACCGACTGTCGGCAACGGAAAGCAACTGGCCTGCCTCCGAGATCCAGAATCAGATCGAGCTGAACCGCGTGAACAACCGGGCGCTCGGCTTCGTGGCGTTCAGCTCGAAGTCGCTCACCAACAATCTGAAAGGGGTCGGGGATTCCCTGCGGAACAATCAGTTCAAGTACCGCGCCCTCCATCCGCCGATGCCGTGGCTGGACAACGTCCTGCCGCTGGCGCCGGTGAATCTCGCCGCCTCCATCGCCGGCAATGCCGTGCAGCTGCAGTGGCAGAAAGGCGGGACCGCATCGGACGGCGATACATCGCACTATGTAGCGGTCTACCGTGCCACGTCGCCGGACACCGTCAACATCAACAACGTCAAACAGATCATCGCCATCACCACGAGGGACACCCTGCGGTATACGGATAACAGTGCGGTCGCCGGTGCATCGTACTCCTATGCTGTGACATCATTCGATAAACTCCATAATGAGAGTCCGGCAACGGCGAAGCTCTCCGTTTCCGTGGTGGGCATCGAACAGGAGACAGGAACACCGCAGCGGTTCGCATTGCAGCAGAACTTCCCGAATCCGTTCAATCCTGTCACGACCATCACCTTCCAGCTGCCGACAGCAGGGTACACGACCGTTACGATCTATGATATCGTAGGACGCGAGGTCGCCGTGCTGGCGGACGGAATGAAGGAGGCGGGGTCGCACAGCGTACAGTTCAACGGCGCAAACCTGGCAAGCGGCGTCTATCTGTACCGCATCGTCTCCGGACCGTTCGTGCAGACCAGGAAGATGGTCCTCCAAAAATAATAGCGAACCCGGAAATGCAGATCGGTCCTGTGGCCGATCTGCTGTTCCGGGAACGTTCTTCACCTCTGCTGCTGTTCTACAATTGATGACACACTGACGTACCAGATCCAATCACCTCGTTCCGGGTTCCGACCTCCGTATCGCTGTCCGACCGCATCTGTTACCGCAAACATCCTTGTTTTCAGCCTGTTTTCGCCAGTTCTGCGCCTGCCGTAAATTGATAGTCGCTCGTTTATTGGCTATATTCTTATTGTAATTGCGCAGAATTCCCTAAAATTTGGAATATCATGATCGTATTGACCGAACAACGGATCGACGGGCTTCTTTCGTCGGTCCGATCCAAGACCATCGCCGTCGTGGGTGACGTGATGATCGACCACTATATCTGGGGGAGCGTTCACCGCGTCTCTCCGGAAGCTCCTGTGCCGGTGGTGGAAGTGGAAAGTGAATCGTCCCGCCTGGGCGGTGCGGCGAATGTAGCGAACAATATCGCAGCACTGGGAGCGAAAGCGTTTCTGGTGGGTGTTGTGGGTGATGACCGCAGCGGGGAGGAATTCCGCGCCATCCTGGAGCGGCAGGGAACCTCCTCCGAAGGGATCGTGACCGATCCATCGCGTCCTACCACCGTGAAGACCCGCGTGATCGCGCATCATCAGCATGTGGTGCGGATCGACAGCGAGGAAAAGAAGGATATTCCCGCCGATGTGCAGGAACGGATCTATGCCGTGCTGGAACAGCGTATCGCATCGCTGGACGCCATCATCATCGAGGATTACAACAAAGGGGTCGTGGTGCGGTCGCTCATCCGCCGGATCATCGATCTTGCCAACAGGAACGGGAAGATCGTCACGATCGACCCGAAGTTCCACAATTTCTTCGAATACACCGATGTGACCGTTTTCAAACCGAACAAGAAGGAGACGGAGGAGGCGCTTGGCACGAAAATCAGGACGGATGAGGATGTGATCGCTGCCGGTACTGCACTGCTGGAACGGCTGCATGCACAGAACATCCTGCTGACACGCAGCGAGAAAGGGATGAGCCTGTTCGAACGGAACGGGACCATCACGCACATCCCCACCAAAGCACGCAAGGTGGCCGATGTCTCCGGTGCCGGGGATACGGTCATCGCCACGCTCACCGCCATGATGGCATCCGGCGCTTCCTTCACCGAAGCATCGGTCCTGGCCAACTACGCCGGCGGCATCGTCTGCGGCGAGGTCGGCATCATTCCGATCGAACCGTCCGCCCTGCGCGCGGCGGTCCTGGAGCATTGAGTCGATGGGACGTGTCTATACATTAGCGGACCTGAAGGAACAACGCATCCGCTGGAAGCAGGAAGGGAAGAAGGTCGTCTTCACGAACGGGGTGTTCGACATCCTGCACCGCGGTCATGTCGACTATCTTGCAAAGGCGAGAGCCATGGGCGATGTGCTGATCCTGGGACTGAACTCCGATGCCTCCGTGAAACGGAACAAAGGACCGCTCCGGCCGATCGTGCCGGAACAGGACCGGGCATTTGTGCTGTGCCATCTTGCCAGTATCGATGCGGTCTGTCTGTTCGATGAGGACACGCCGATCGATATCATCTCCACACTGGTGCCGGATATCCTGGTGAAAGGGGCGGACTACACTCCTGATACGATCGTAGGACGGGACGTGGTGGAGGCCGCCGGCGGCATCGTGCGGACGATCGCGTTCGTTCCCGACCGCTCCACGTCCGGAATCGTTGAGACCATCCTGCAGCGGTTCGCCGCGAAATAACCGATGACCAAACGCGTCTCCAAAATAGCGCTGTACTCCATCCTGTCCGTTCTGCTGACGGCCGGAGGGCTAGCGCTCTTCACGCAGACGCCGATGTTCCGCGAGACGCTCCGCTCCACGCTTTATACCTTCCTGGAGAACGAGGTCAATGCGGACATCTACATCGGGGAGATCAACGGGAACCTCTTCACCGGACTGACGGTGGACACGGTGATGATGTATGTGGACGGTGCTCCGTTCGTTGAAGCCGGGGCACTTTCCGTGAAATATGACCTTCTGGACCTGCTGAAGGACCGCATCACGGTCGACACGCTCACGCTGGAGAATCCTTCGCTGCACCTGATCCGCCGGAAGAACGGCGAATGGAACGTGAACCGTCTCTCCAAAACGCCTCCTTCCACCGATACCACCGTCTCGCCGCTGGTCGTGACCGCCGGGAAACTGCGCATCATCAATGCGGAATTCCATCTGGTCGACTCGACCGGAGCCTTCGATTCCGTCATGACCGACCGGAACGGGAACCGGAGCATCAATTACAGCGATCTGCATCTGGAAAAGGTGAATATCGACCTCTCGGGTCGATATTCCGCCGATGACCTTACCGCCAGACTCCGTCATCTTTCCTTCTCCGCCCGTCGCGAACGGTTCACCCTGCTGGCAATGTCCGCCGACGTGAAACGGACGAAGGACAGCAGCATCGTGAAAGACCTCACCATCGCTACCCCCTCATCGTCGGTGAAACTCACTGCACGGTTGGCAGGTGCGGATGCATTCCGGGTGTCGTCCGTGGAGCAGTTACGGAATGCCGAGATAGCGGTTACTGTGGCCCCGTCGACCGTGCTTG
>JABWAK010000201.1 GCA_013361065.1 Bacteroidota bacterium | reverse complement strand
GCCAAACCGGTCATGGCGAGCGCTTTCTGCGGTCTCGCTCCCTTCGCCTCCGCCATGGTCAGGAACTCCCGCAGGGCAAGGAGACCCACACCAAGAACGAACAGCAGGAAGAGCACTCCCCCGGCATAGGATGCATAGAGGATGAACGGGATCCCGATGACCGCGACAGCCACCCGGGGTGCAAGATTGGAGAATTTAGATGCCATGATGGTCGGTGAAATCAATGAGATCGAGCGAAGCCAGCAGTTCGGAGGCGCGCTCCGATTGCTCCTGCCGGACGAACAATGAAGGCTGCTCCGTCGGTTGAACTGCCGGATCGAACAGATCGGGATAATGCCAGACGGCATCGATGCCGTTCATGCTGAGATTCGTTCCGATCAGGTCCAGCGCGAAGTACGTCGGACAAGTACAGAATGCGCGGTACCCTTCCGGCACGGTGAATCCTGAATCCGTATTCCGTCCATCCTGCATCAGGACTCCTCCCCGGTATGGATCCGTTCCGTGACCCGAATATATTGATTGATGAGCAGAAAGAACAGCACGGCGAACATCCCGCCGGTGCCGAGCACCGCTGCCATGGACGGCTCCGCCTCCGCACCGAGGAAGAGCGTCGGCGTGGTATCGTCCGTCGAACCGTAGATGAATGCCCCGACCGTGGCGGCGCCGTTGTTGATCAGATGCGCTGCGATCGGAAGCCAGAGGGAACGGGAACGGTACTGCAGGAAACTGAAATAGATGCCGAGGGCGATGAGCGGCAGCAACCAGAACGGATTCATATGATAGAGCGCAAAGATCGTCCCGGTATAGACGAAACTGAGTTTTCCGCCGTAGGCCAGCGTGAAGTTCCTCTGGATGAGTCCGCGGAACATCAGTTCCTCGCACACGGCCGGAGTCACCGCCGCCACCAGCAGCACGAAGAGCATCTCCGGCAGCGACTCCGCCAGCAGCAGCATTTTGAAGGTCGCGGCGATCGCATCCTTGAACTGCTGGATGTACGGCGCCAGCGGTTCCGGAACGGGGATCATGTTCTGCAGGTACAGATAGGTCTCCGCCACCTGCATCAGCGCCAGCATACCGGCAAGCCCGAGGAACCACTCGCGGAACGACGGCATGCGGAAGGAGAAGACATCCGCGAACGAACCGTTCTGCCGTTTGGCCAGATAGAGGGTCGGCAGCAGCAGGAAGAGGATCTGCGCCAGCATGGTCGCCCACCGGGCGGACATCACATTGTCCGGAGTGATCGCCGTGCCGATGATAAGCACCGTGAGTCCGCCGCCGACGAACTGGTACAGGACGAACAGGATCCCCAGCGCCGCCAGGGCGAAAGAGGAAGGCCGGTAGCGTGTCTGCTGGGACTGGAATAGTCCCGCCTCGTTCTCGATGGTCTCGCTCATGGCAGTTTCGCTTTCAATGGTCCGTTCAGTCCAGAATACTCTTTCAACTCTGCATCGATGGAACCGATGATCACCTTGGTGTTCACCTTCACCGGGATCCGCCGCTCGTCATCCGTCATCCAGATGAGGATCCTTCCTTCGCTCTTGAAGAGTCCGCCCTCTTTCACCATCGGCTCGATGATGATACAGCGGAACGTGCCGGCATCGACCGTCACTTTCTGCGTGCCGAGGTATTTGATCTCCAACGGATTCGATTTCCCTTTGAAGAAATTCGTCAGCTTCACCCGTTGTCCTACCTTGAATCCGGTATAGTCGAGCGTCCGAGCATAATAGAATGCGGACATGATATCGTGCACGTACGGCGGGATGGGGAACTCACCGTCCGGCGTCCTCGCCACATGGTTCTTCTGGTCGAAGTACGCCGAGTAATCGCGTTTGAATTTCCCTTCCCTGATGTGCTGCTCGAACCGCCAGGGATAGATCCCGGCCGTATCGAGATAGGTCTCGTACTGGTCCCGCACTTCGAAGAACATGTCGAATGTCGGTGTGGAGCGGACGTTGAACTGCACCTGATACGTGGTGTTCCCCATGACCGTATCCAATTTCGGGATCACCATCTCCGCATAACCAGCGGTGATGAATCCGAAGTTCACATCGAACAGCAGCCGTTCGCCGACACCGAATGCCCGCTGGGATTCCACACGCTGTGCACTCAACGTGGCAGCGGCGAATACCGCCATAAGCATGATGCGCATGAAGATCGATGTGATGCGTGCTGTGTTCACTGTCTCTGTTCCGTTCCTGTTGATGTCCATTCCGCTGTCAGTTCCTTCACGGCATCGGCCACCTGGCGCACCGTGATCTGGTCCATGCAGACATTCGAGGTGCATGGACCGCCCTTGCAGAGCGGACAGGAGAGATTGTCCGCCGTGAACACCCGTTTCTTCGCTGTGTATGGTCCCCAGCGCGCCGGACTGCACTGGATGATGGGCGGATAGAATGCTACCACCGGTGTGCCGACCATCGATGCAATGTGGAGCGGTCCGGTGGAATTCGCCACGAAGACCGATGCCCGCCGGAACAACTCTGCCAGTTCCTGCAGGGAGAATCGTCCTGCATAGTCGATCGGCGGCTGTTCCATTGCCGATGCCAGGGACCGCACCAGGTCCTTCTCCCCTGCTCCGCCCGTCAGCACCACCTGCATTCCGGTCTCCTTCCGGAGCAGGTCGCCAAGTTGTGCGAACTTCTCCACGCTCCAGTCCCGCGCCGAACCGCCGCTGCCTGCATGCAAAACGACGAATGTACCAATGCCATCCTTATTGAGCTGTGCATCCACCGTCCGGCGGGCTGCCTCGTCCACCGTAAACTCGAATGCCGGAGCTGCCGTAGAATTGATGCCGATCGTGGTGAGCAGGTTCAGATTGTATTCTACCTCGTGCCGCCGTGCATCCTTGCGGTGCTCATAGATCCTCTTGTTGAAGAGGAACGAGTACCACCGGTACCCTGTTCCAACGCGGACCGGGATACCGGCCAGGAAACAGATCAGCGCCAGATTGAACCGGGGATACGGCAGGATCACCAGATCGAACCGCCGCTGTTTCAGGATGGAAACATACGGCATCACTCCTTTTGACTCGTCCCATAGGATCACATCATCCACACAGGAATGATGTTCCACCAGTTCCTTCGTATAAGGACGGACCATCACCGTCACCCGTGCCTGCGGATACCGCTCCTTCAGGAGCGGGAGCATCGGCAGCGAGAGGACCACATCACCGATGCGGTCCGTTCGGACCAGCAGGATATTCCTGATCGTGTCTTCCGGTACTGCCATCAGAACGGCTCATCCATCAGCGGGAACTGCTCCCAACCATTGAAATCATAATGCCACCATTCGCTTTTGATCGGCCGGAATCCATGCCGCGTCATCACATCCAGCAGCAGTGCCCGGTTCGCCAGCACTTGTTCGCTGAGCGCGGTGTATTCGTGCGATGCCCGTTCGGTGAAGTCATCGTATCCGGTCGGCATCTCCAGTTCGTTGCCGAGCGAATCAACGATCGTCAGGTCCACTGCCGCTCCGCGGTTATGCTTGGAACCTTTGCGGGGATCCGCCACGAAATCAGGGTCCGGAACGATCTCCCAGAGTTTCCACTGGATGGAGAGCGGACGGTACCCGTCGAAGATCTTCAGACCGAGTCCCATCGAACGCAGCTCGCGCTGTGCTGAAGCAAGACTCTCGGCCGCTACCCGGCGCAGTTTCGCTGCGGCGACAGGATAGAGCACCTTCTTCGTGAAATTGTCCTCCGTTGCGTACCGGATATCAAGCACGAAGGTCGGATCGATTGAACGGAGATCGACGATGTCGGACGGGCTCCGTTCCGGCTGACGGACGGAACCGCAGGACCAGAGGAGGATCGTAAGCAGCGCGGTGAGGATTCTCATACGGTCAGGCGACGAAGACTTTCGCGACATCCAGGATCATGGAAGGCTGATTCCAGAGTGCGGCACGGAAGATACCGCCCAGCGTCCGCTTCTCCTCCGGCAGCTTCAGTGCGCTGTCACAGATATTATTGTAGGTCCGGTCATCGAAACCTCCGATGGCATTCCGGATATTATAGAAGATGTCATGCCGCCAGCCGAGCCGTTTGTGCCACCGCTTGTCGTACTCGCGCAGATGACGGAGATCGCCCGACTGCACCGTTTCCGCTGCCACCTGTCCGCCGATCATCCCGCCGATCATCCCGGAGATGATGCCGCCGCCCGACACCGGATTCACCTGATGGGCGGCATCGCCGACGAGGATCACATTCCCCTTCACGATCTCCGGATTGGTCTTGGCGCACGGGACGCCGCCGGCGATATGAGTGAGCATTGCCGCTTTGGGGAACTTCCGTTCCACGAATTCATGCAGGAAACGGATCGCCGGTTTCTTCTTCGCCTGATCGACGGAGAGTCCCAGTCCGACATTCGCCGTATCCTTCCCTTTCGGGAAGACCCAGAGATATCCGCCCGGGGAGACGTTGTCGCCGAAATAGAAATCGAGCACATCCTCTTCCACTTCGATGCCGGAGAGGGTCATCTGAGCGCAGCTCTCCATATCCCGGATGTGGCATGTCGTGTCCATCCCTGCCCATTTCCCCACGCGCGACTCTACGCCGTCCGCAGCGATGATGATCCTGCCGCGGATATCCTTCTTCTGGTCCTTGATCAGCGCCCGCACACCGGTCACAACGCCATCCTCGCGCAGCAGGTCGTACACATACGCTTTGGTGATCACTTCCGCACCGGCATTCGCGGCGAGCTTCGCCAGTTCGTAATCGAAGATCCTCCGCTCCAGCACATAGCCTCCGCCGTCCAGCTTCGGCAGCACGCTGCTGCCGTTCGGCGCCACCAGACGGAACTTCGTCACCGTCGATGCGATCCATTTCGGATCGGGTGCGATGAACTGCGAGACACCTTCATGGCTCACTGCTTCACCGCAGCGGACCGGGTAGCCGACATCGCGGTCCTTCTCCAGCACCAGCACCTTCGCTCCGCCGGCTGCGGCATACCGCGCAGCGGTCGTTCCGGCCGGACCGGCACCGACCACGATCACATCATAATCATACACGGTCATTTGAACTCCACCGGCTCGTTGAGGATCTGCGGAGTATGCACCGGCATACCGGCCACTCCCTCTTTATGGAACTCGATCACTTCCCACGGACAGGCCCAGACGCATTTCCGGCAATTCGTGCAGCGCTCTTCGATGATGGCGATCTTCGATTCCATCAGCTCGATGGCATCCTCCGGACAGACGCCGACACAGCAACCGCAGTAGTCGCATTTTCCGGGGACGATATGGATCATCAGATGAGGCTGCGGCATTATTGGATCCCCAGCAATTCCACTTCAAAGATCAGCGTTGCATTCGGCGGTATCACTCCGCCCGCACCGGATCTCCCGTACCCCAATTCCGGTGGGATCGTGAAGCGGCTCTTGCCGCCAACTTTCATCGTAGCCACACCGTCATCCCAACCCTGGATCACTTGTCCGACGCCGAATTGATATGTGAACGGTTGCCCCGGGTCCACCGAACTGTCGAATTTCGTACTGTCGGTCAGCCAA
>JABWAK010000200.1 GCA_013361065.1 Bacteroidota bacterium | reverse complement strand
TTGGCACAGAGGATCCAGACGAAGTTGATGGAATGACCGGGGATGGCGACATTGGGATGGAAGCCATGATGGACGACCATTGCATCATTCTCGCGGACCGGGAACATCACATCGGGATAATTGATATCATTGTAGGCAAGCTGGATACCGAACGCCGGCGCCGGCATGTTGAAGTAGACGTACACCTCTTCCAGTGTATCCCGGTGCTCATGCGGCGGCCAGCTCGTCCAGTTCCCTTTGTTGCTGAAGGTCGGTCCGAGCAGCAGCCGGCCCGCTTCCACATGTTCCGTCATGAGCTGATAGAGTTCGCGGTGCATGGTCTCAGGTCCGATGCTCGCGTGGAGTTTCGGATCGTCCTTGATATCGTTCCAGCGGACAAGCTTCACCGGGTATTTCTTCGACACCGGGGCAGAACTCTCGATGAGACCGGCGGCATTCTGTGTGCTGACATTCACTGCACTATCACGCGGTATATAGAGACCGTCATACATTCCCATGGACCGGACCGCTCCGTCGATCACCACTTCGGCCGTTCCGTGCATACACATCAGCATCGTTTCGTGTCCTTCGGTGTTGAACTGTACGGAAGGGATGGTCTGGTCCAGTGCGATATAGCCGACATTGAGGTATTCCAGGTCCGCCGTCTGCGGGGTGATGGTGATCGTGCGTCCTTTCTTCTGTGCGATGTCGCGGAAAACCAGTTCTCTGGCCATGATCCGTCCTTTATCTCTGTTGTGTACCTGTTGTCTGTTGATAGTTCCATCGCGGACCTGTATCGCCTGCCTGCATCGGCCGGCGACGCATCTCCTCTGTTGAATATTCATCGGCACCCGTGTCGGGACGGCCTGACCGCTGCTGACCGTCCAGATCCACATTCACCGGTGGGTATACTTCCGCCGCTGCATCGATGGCGGCACTTCCCTTCTCCAATCGCCATACCGCATCACGTCCGACGGCAACAGCAACATCGGCGGTGCGGAACAGGATACTGCCGGTCACGGGACCGTCGCTGAGATTCCCTTCCGAGACGGCATTGCGCAGCGGCACGATCTCCCGGACGGAGGTCCCTCTGCTGCGGAGCAGGAGGTTATTGGCGAAACGGCATTCCACAGGTGAGAGCGAGGCGGAGGGATCGGAACCGGTCACGCCGGTGACGATATTATTCCTGTTGTCGATGAACGTATTGAAGAGGATTCGGGCGCGTTTCACCTGGAAGTACCCGTTCGCTTTGGAACCGTCCACTCCCAGCATGAACGACAATGCCGAATACTGCTGATCCCCGTCCAGTCCGTCGAAGTAATTATTGTACACCAGATGGTCCTCACCGATCACCCGGACGCCGCCGGTATTCTTCTTGTGATGACCGAAGAAGTAATTCCCATACACGGAAGCGCGGTTGCCGTGACGCAGCGTGAGGGAGCCGGCACATTCCACGAAGGTGTTGTACCGGTAGACATTGTCGCACGATTTGTTGGAGATGATCTCCACCTCGCCGTCACAGGAGGAGAAATAATTCGATTCCACGGTCGTCCGCGAGGAGAACATCGACCAGTCGCTCGTGCCGATACGGATGATCTCGGCACCGTTCTCGCCATGGTCCGGCCGGGGACCGAAATGATTGCTGTCGATCCGATGGCCGTTCGGCAGACTGTCCAGCCAGACCACGAGCAATGTGCCCTGATGGTTCTTGCCGGTGAAGTAGTTATGGTCCACTCTGTTGTTCCGGCCGTACATCGAGACCCATTTGTAGTCCAGCCATTTGTCCGAAGGATTGTACCCGATGATGGCACAATCGGTCAGCCGGCTGTTGTTGGCCACCTTATCGGACCCGGTCCGGAACTCGATGACCGCCTTCCCTTTCGTCTCGAGTCCCCCGTTGGCGAAGAGGAGCCCTTCCACGATGATATACTCGCCGGAGAACCGCAGCTGCGACCGGCCGCTCAGTATCACCTTACCGGGAACCTGCGCGCGGAGGACAACCGGCCGCTCTTCGGTTCCGACGGCCGTGAGGACGATCTGCTGGTCCATCCACACACCGTTCTGCATCTCCAGCGTGTCGCCCGGTGCGATGGATCTCGAAACTGCTTTCACCCCTGCCGCATCGGTAACGTGGAACGTTCTTGCAGCAGCAGCGACTGTTGCAAGGAAGACCATCACCGTTATGCGGAATGCTCTGTTCATTTCTTTCCTGCCGTCACTTCGGGCCATACATCGCTTCGGAATGGACCGACCGGAAGTCCGGTCACCGTATACAGATTGCATGTCGGATTATCGGCCCACGCATAGCGGACTGCAACAGGTTCCTTGACCAACGGACTCGACACGGTCACGGTGTTCCCTTGGAGCACCGCAGTTGCCGGAACGAATTTCTTATCCTTCCCCGCTATGGTGAATCCTTTCAGCGTCGTACCGTTCAGCACCGTCAGCATCTCCCCATTCTTCTCGAAATCGACGATGATGCTCTTTCCGGCAACATTTGCCTTCTGCATACGCGGTGCGGCGTAAGCGATATTCTTTCCATAGGTCCGCGCCAAAGCGATCCGGGCAAGCCGTTCACCGACAGGACGTTTATTGGTCGGATGGAGGTCCTTCGGATCACCGACATCGATCGTCACTGCCATGCCGGTGTTCGGAAGTGCGAGTGTCATCAGCTGCGCTTCACGCAATTCTGCCCAGCCGCTCCGGGACGGTTCCGGCTGCCGGTCCAGATTCGGAAGCTGAACATAATAGAACGGGAAATCCCCTTGTCCCCACAAAGAACGCCAGGTAGTGATCAACGCCGGGAAGAGTCTTCGGTACTGATGGGCCCGTGATGCATTCCCTTCACCCTGATACCAGATCACGCCGCGGATGGCGAACGGAATGATTGGATGGAGCATTCCGTTGAACTGACCGCTGGGTGTATCGCGGTGTCCGGGACCGCGGGGAGCGGTCGGTTTCCGCGGCAATGCACGGCCGAGCGAGACAGCTTCGGCAGAATCCTTCCGCCATTGTACGGTGAGCGCCGGAAGTTCAGCATTGAACGATGCGATCCGTTCCGGATATGCGCTGCTGTCTTCCATCCACCGGCGCAGGATGGGACGGAGATCCTCCGCCTCCTCCAGCACATTCCTCGGCATCCATCCTTCCGCAGCCGTACCGCCCCACGAAGAGTGGATCAGTCCGACCGGGACCTTTAAAGAATCCTGGAGCATGCGTCCGAAATAGAACGCCACTGCGGAGAAATCCCCTGCAACCGACGGAGAGCACTCCTGCCACTTCCCCTGCACATCGTCCATCAGCGTATCCGAAAGAACCCGCTTCACATTGAACAGACGGATATTCGGCAATGAAGAGGCCGCTACGGCATTCTTTCCATCCGCGTCCTTCTCCAGTTCGAACGACATATTGGATTGACCGGAAGCAAGCCATACCTCTCCGACAAGGATGTTCGTCAGACGGATGGAATTCCTTCCATTCACGGTAAGTTCGTACGGTCCTCCCTCCGTGAGCGGCTGCAGCGTGACACGCCAACGGCCGTCCGGTCCGGCAACGGTGCGGAGCAATTGCTTCTGGAATGTGACAACGACCGACTCAGCCGGAGCAGCGAATCCCCAGACGGGGACCGGCTGGTTCCTCTGCAGGAGCATACCGGATCCGAACACTGCAGGCAGACGGACGTCCGCCTGCAGTGTCATGACCAGTAATAAAAGAAGGACAGCGAGGTGCTTCATAGATTATTTCAACAGCATCATGCGTTTAGTGATGGTCGTGCTGCCGGCGGTGACGCGGTAGAAATAGATGCCGGAAGGACGGGAATCAGCATTCCACCGCACGGTATGCACGCCGGCATTCATCATGCCGTTCTGCAGCAGTGCGACGCTGTTGCCGAGCAGTGTGAAGACCTCCACCGTCACTGCCGCGCGGGCAGGAAGTTCGAATGCAATGGCGGTCTCCGGATTGAACGGATTGGGGTAGTTCTGATGGACCATGAACGCGGAGGGAACATAACCTTCCGGGCGGACAGAGACCGCCGGGTCACCGGTACCGGAAACGGTCAGCGTATCCTTCGCCGTCGGTCCGTTGTGCGTGAAGATGATGAATGCATTCTTGGCTCCGGTAGATTGTGGTTCGAAGAATACCTTCAATACCACGGTTGCGCCGGGAGCAATGGTCAAAGTGTTCTCTGTGGAGACGAAATCACCGGTGGTGCTGCTGATATCCGAGATACGGAGGGTGTCATCACCGATATTCAGGACGTATACGGAATCGAACTTCGTTTCACCGACTTTCACCGTGCCGAATGCTTTCGCTTTCGGCTGCATAGCGAACTGGGCCTTTTTCGCTGCGACTTCGAGCGGATTGGTGGTGGTGCCGGTGGCACGGGCCAGGGCAACGAAGATGCTCGTGCCGGTGCCGATCGAGATGTGCGGTGCGATGGAGTCGCTGGGTGTCGTGGAATAGGCATTGATGAACTTGGTGGTATCATTCACCGGTCCGACGCCGTTCCAGGTGGCGCGTCCGTCCTTGGAATACGCAACACGGAGGTCCATATTGCCGGCATTCACACCGTCATCATTGGTGTAGGACATGATGAAACCGTAGGAGGGCATCGCCGCTGCGGTACCGGCATTCTGCAGGTACCCGACCTCATAATGACGGATAGCGGAGACCTTATCGATCCCGCCGGTGAAGGCGCTGGAACCGGTGTTGGCATTCGCTTCTTTCAGCTGTGCCCAGACGTAGTGACCGGTGGCATTCGCCGGACCTGCCACACGGACGGTGAGCGGACGGTACTTGGTGGCGCTGCCGATCGGGAACTCACGGCTCGCATTGCCGCCGGAATTGGTGATACCGCGTCCCACCTTACCGTAGATATAACTGTTCTGTGACGCACCCTGGATGGAGGTGCCGCCGGTGGCGAGATGGACCCAGGTATTGGTGCCGGTCTCGATGACGCCGTTGATGAGCACCAGGGTATCCGGTGCATTCGTGGAGTTGTTATTCTGATAGAGATTGCCGGAGGCCAGCACGACCTTCGCCGCGCCGGTCTTGTTGATCACCACGGAATTGAATTCCTCCACGCTGGACCCGTAGATGGTCTGTGAGAGGGAGATGATGCTGTTCTCCGTACCGGAGAAGACGACACGGCCGACGCCGACCGTGGCACCGGAACCGCGCCGCATGTCGAAGCTGCCGCCGGCCAGGACCGTGAGATTCTTCTTCAGTTCGATCGTCTGGTACCGGATGCCGAGCGGGCTGCCGGAGGAGTACGTATTGAATTTGCCGGTCGCCTCGACCAGCAGGTCACCGTTCACCGTGATACCAAGGGCATTCACATCCGGGAACGTGACGGTGCCTTTCACCGTAAGGTTCTTGCAGACGGCGTTGGCGATGTTCACCGTGACCGTGTTCGATGTATCGATCAGCACATCATCGTTGGCGCCGGGAACGATCCCGCCGACCCACGTGGTGTCTGCGCCCCAGGCGCCGGACTTGGCCGATTTGATCTGTGCCTCCGTTGCTGCCGAGATCATCAGCAG
>JABWAK010000033.1 GCA_013361065.1 Bacteroidota bacterium | reverse complement strand
ATCAAATCAAAACAGATGGTGGAGTACAAACCAAAAAAATGGTATTCCTGAAGTAATGCGATCTCGATAATAGAAAACGCCTTCAATGAACTTGAAGGCGTTTTCTATTTAGTTTACACCAACACTTAATAATCACATCCGCTTTTTAACTTCTTTCAACGAATCTCCCCCCATTTTCTCCAAAAGTACATTCGCCAGTTCGGGTGCGACCACAGCCTCCCCGATCACGGCACACGCCGGTACGGCGCAAACGTCCGACCGTTCATACCGGGATGTGACATTCTTGCCGCTCTTGATATCGATGCTCCGGAGAGGATTGGCAAGCGTGGCGATCGGCTTCATGGCACCGCGGATGATGATATTCTCACCATTCGAGACACCTCCTTCGAGTCCGCCGGCGCGGTTAGAGGGACGGACGGCTTTTTTGGACGAGGAAATGAACTCGTCATGCGCTTCCGAGCCGAACCGCCGGGCATTCTCAAATCCGTCTCCGATCTCGACCCCTTTCACGGCGTGGATGGACATGACCGCCTGTGCCAGCCGGCCGTCAAGTTTACGGTCGTAATGTACGTAGCTTCCGAGTCCGACCGGAACGCCGGAGACGATCACTTCGAAGATCCCGCCGAGCGTGTCCCCTTTCTTCTTGCACGCCTTAATGGCAGCGATGGCTCGGGTTTCGGTCCCCTTCTCGAGCATCCGCACCTCTGACCGGTCCGCTGCGGAACCGATGCTCCACGCATTCTCCTTCTGCACCAGCGTCCGGATCATCGAATTCAGGGCATCGATGTTCTTCGTCTCAACCCGTCCGATGGAGAGTACATGGCTGCCGATATGGATCCCCAGTTCCTCCAGAAGGCGGCGGGCGACGGAACAGCAGGCGACGCGCATGGCGGTCTCCCGGGCACTGGCGCGGTCGATCACATTCCGGATGTCATCGAAACCATACTTCACACTGCCGACATAATCGGCATGTCCGGGACGCGGGACGGTGATCTTCTCGATCCCTTTGCCCGTTCCCTCCACCGCCATTTTCTCCGTCCAGTTCTGCCAGTCCTTATTGCGCACCATCAGCGCGATGGGCGAACCAAGCGTCTTGCCGAAACGGACACCGGAGAGGATCTCGACCGTGTCGGTCTCGATGCGCATCCGTCCGCCGCGGCCGTATCCCTGCTGTCGGCGCCGGAGGTGATGATTGATGTACTCTGCGGTGAGCGGAAGTCCTGCCGGGACACCTTCAATGATGCCGACCAGCGCTTGTCCATGGGATTCGCCTGCAGTGAAGTAGCGTATCATACGTGCTCACTCAAAAAGGATTCTGGATGCTTGGAATGGAAAATGAAATGGATACTGGATTCTGGATACTGGATACTGGATGCTGGATATTGTGATGTCTAATTTTGTGGATCTAAGACGGTAAACTATCTTAAGGTGATGCACATTCTTGAAGTTTGGAATTTGTTATTTGTAAATTGGAATTTGCATATCAGCTATTCCATTTACCGTTCTGTTTCAGGACCTGCCGGCTGATGATGAGTTTCTGGATCTCGTTCGTCCCTTCGAAGATCTTCAGGATGCGGGCATCCCGATAGAAGCGTTCGAGCGGAAGTTCCGCGGAGAAACCCATCCCGCCGTGGATCTGCAGCGCCTGGTCCGCGATCTCGGAGACCGCTTCGGAACAGAAGAGCTTCACGATGGCGGCATCGAGCGTGATATCCTCATGATTGTCATGCTTGAATGCGGCCTTGTAGACCATGTTCTCCATCGCATAGATGCGGGTGGCCATGTCGGACAGCATGAACTGGATCGCCTGGAATTTAGAGATCGGTTCGCCGAACTGCTTTCGCTGTTTGGAGTATTGCACGGAGATCTCCAGCATCTCCTTGGCGGCACCGAAGCAAGCAGCGCCAAGTCCGAGACGGCCGGAATTCAGCGTCTCCATCGCCACCAAAAACCCCCTCCCGTCCACGCCGATGATATTCTCTGCCGGCACCTCCACATTGTCGAATGCGATCGTATTGGTGACGCTCCCTTTGATGCCGAGTTTCTTCTCATTCTTCCCGACCGATACACCACCGAATTTCTTCTCCACAACGAATCCGGTGATCCCTTTCTCCGTCCTCGCAAAAACGGAGAAGACATCCGCGATCGCCCCGTTGGTGATCCAGACCTTCTCACCGTTCAGGATCCACGTATCCCCCTTCTTCTCCGCCCGCGTAGAAAGGTTGAACGAATCGGAACCGGCATCCGCTTCGGTCAATGCGAATGCTGCGATCATCTCGCCGGACGCGATGCGCGGAAGGTATTTCTTCTTGAGTTCCTCTGAGCCGCCCAGCAGGATCGCCTGCGCACCGATCGACTGATGCGCACCGATGGTGGCGGCGGTCGAACCGCAGACGCGCGCCACTTCCTCCTGGGCGATACAGAATCCGACCTTGCCGAATCCTCCCCCGCCGTACTCCTCCGGGATCGCGGTGCCGAGCAGCCCCACTTCGCCGAGTTTCTTCATGAGATGTTCCGGGATCGCCTCATTCCGGTCGATGGATGCTGCGAGCGGACGGATCTCCGCATTGGTGAAATCGCGCGCCATGTCGCGCAGCATCAACTGCTCTTCGGTGAATGGGAATTTCATGTTCGTCCGGACGAAAAGTGGTGTGATATTGTAAAATATACGAAATAAAAGAAAAAGACCTCATTGAATTTTCATTCAATGAGGTCTTTGGGAACTGTAACCAGCGGTGTATTATTCCGGGATGTTCACGGCAACGAACTTCAATCCTCCGGTCGCGGTCTTCACACGCATCAGCAGTGCATCACCCTGCTTCTTGGCCTTGATGATCCGTTCGAACTCCGTCACGGAGCCGACCGGCTTCTTGTCCGCTTCGAGGATGATATCGCCGTCCCGCAGCCCGCGGTTGGCTGCCTCGCTGTATGCCTTCACACCGGACACCATCACACTGCTCGAGACTTCCAGTTCCTTCATTGTGCGGGAATCCGCTTTCCGGACGGAGAATCCGAGTTTGCTGAACTCGACCGACCGTGCTGCGGTCTCCTGCACATCCGGGGATTCCTCCTCCTCTTCATTGTTCGCAGCGACCGCCTTGTTCTCGGAGCGCGGTTTCAGTGTGATGACCTTCTCGCTCTTCTTCTCATCCCGCCAGATGACGAGTTTCACTTTATCGCCGGGATGTTTCGTGGCGATATAGGCCTGCAGTTCGTTCGGCGCCTTCATCGGACGGCCGTCGATGGTCAGGATGATATCGCCCGCTTTCACGCCGGCAGCCTTCGCCGCTTCGCCGATCACCTCCTGCACGAAGACCCCTTCCGGTTTCTCCAGGCCGTTCGCTTTCGCCAGCGTCTCATCCACCTGCGAGATGGAGACGCCGATGTATCCGCGCTCCACTTTGCCGTACCGGATGAGATCCGTCGCAACGGTCCGGGCAAGATTGATCGGGATGGCGAACGAGTATCCCTGGTACCGCTGATTCGTGGTGGCGATGGCGGTGTTGATACCGATGACCTCACCGTAGATGTTCACGAGCGCACCGCCGCTGTTGCCGGGATTCACCGCGGCATCGGTCTGGATGAAATTCTCCACGCCGTAACTGTCGTTGATCAGCTGCAGATTCCCGCGGCCGAGATAGCTGATGATGCCGGCGGTGACGGTCGAATTCAGTCCGAGCGGATTGCCGATGGCGAGCGCCCACTGCCCGACCTGCACCTCATCGGAATTCCCGAGCATCGCGGCCGGAAGATCGGTCCCTTCCACTTTGATCACCGCAACATCGGTAAGCGGGTCCGCACCGATCAGTTTCGCCTTCATCCTGCGGGAGTCGTTCAGCACCACTTCGATGCCGTCCTCAGCCGCGTTCTCGATGACATGGTTGTTGGTCATGATGTACCCGTCCTTCGTGACGATCACACCGGACCCTGCACCCTGCGTCTGTCCTTCCGGTTCACGGAAGCGCCAGTCCGGGAAGAAACGGAAGAACTCCTCATCATGTCCTTTCGGTTTCCGCACCTTCGTGGTGACGCTGATATAGACGACGGACGGCGTTGCTTCCTTCGAGACGCGCACGAATGCATCGTTGGCCGCCTGCAGATCCAGGTCAGTCTTGGCCGGTGTCTTCCCAGAACCGAGCTGCACCTGTTTCTGCTGTGCGAACCCGAGGTCCACACCATCCATATCCGTCACCAGCAGGGCCCCGAAAATGATGCCGATGGTGATGAAAAAGAATGCTGCAACAATGGATCGTTTCATGCTCTTCACTCCTTTGAGAATGCGATATTGGTAATGTACTCTTTTGGATCCCGGGTCACAATGTACCGAAGGGAATGCGAATTTGTTTCAGACTGCATGGTCACACTGATTGTAACAATGCCAGGGACCGTAAGGTTCGTACGCCGTCGATATGGTACCGCAGATACGACTGCAGCAGCGCCAGCAGCTCATCCCGCATAGCGGTGGAAAGCGACAGCATCGCAGCACGCTCAAGCGGATTCGCTTCGAGGAACAGCAGGGAACGAAGCAATCCGCCGGAGAGCCGGACGCCACCCTGCATTGAGGATTCCGCGCAATGGGGACAGATCAGGGACCCGTCCGACAATCGGATCAGTCCGTACGGGAATCCCTCCTTCTCCGGATCCCTGCCGCACCCGCTGCACCGGCCGATGGCCAGTCCGAAACCGAAGCGGTGGAACAATTTTACCATGAACGACAGGAAGACATTCACACTGTTGCGCTCCGAGCCGTTGATGAGGGTGATGGTCTGTTCCAGCAGGTCATAGACCGGTGCATTCCCTTCCTCATCATGCATCACCATGTTCACCAGTTCCACCGTGGCAAGACCGGCGAACATCCTTTCTGGATCGTCCTGCAGCCGGGTCATCTGCATGACCACTTCGCTCTTGGATAGGAGATGCAGGTCCCGCTGTTCCTTCTTATAGAGAACGACCGAGGAAACGGACATCGGTTCGAGCGAGGAGCCAAACTTGCTAGTCTTCTGGTTCCGCGCCCCCTTGGCGACCACTTTGATCTTGCCGTACTCTTTGGTGTAGAGAGTGACGATCCTGCTCGAGTCGCCGTACTTTATCGTCTTCAGGACGACCGCCCTGGTCTCCACGATCATCGCTGCACCAGTCCCCGGAACGGCGGGCGGTGAACACCGCGATCCGTGATGATAGCTGAGATCAGATGATGCGGTGTCACATCGAATGCCGGAGCGAAGACGCTGCTGCCGGCCGGAGCGGTGGTGGTCCCGAAACTGCGGGTGACCTCATCGCCGCTCCGTTCCTCGATCACGATCGCAACTCCGTCTGCAATGGAGGTGTCGACGGTCGACGACGGCGCAGCGATGTAGAACGGAATGCCATGCTCCTTCGCAAGGACGGCAAGATTGTACGTTCCGATCTTGTTCGCCGTGTCCCCGTTCGCTGCGATGCGGTCCGCACCGGTAATGATGGCATCGATCCTTTTCGTACGGATGGTCCAGGCCGCTGTATTGTCCGTGATCAGGACGCCGGGGATCCCGGCTTTCTGCAGTTCCCACATGGTGAGCCGGGCGCCCTGCAGCAACGGACGCGTTTCATCCGCATAGACCACGATTCGCTTCCCTGCCCGGTGAGCAGTATAGAGAACGCCGAATGCCGTCCCGATCCCTCCCGTTGCGAGCGCACCCGTATTGCAATGGGTAAGCACATTCGCACCGTCCGGGATCAATGCGGCCCCGGCGACGCCGATCGCATCGCACATGGCGCGGTCCTCCTGATGGATGGCCAGCGCTTCCGTCTGCAGCATATCAAAGAGCTCGTCCGGTGCATTGTGGGGATTTAGACGCAGGAGACGTTTCATTCGTTCCAGCGCCCAGAAGAGGTTTACGGCCGTGGGACGGGACGCGGCAATGGCATCGGCGGACCGGTCGGCAGCAACAAGGAATGCATCGCGCGATGCCGTGCGCATCGGTATGAGCGACAGGAGCAGACCATATGCGGCAGCGATCCCAAGCAGCGGGGCACCGCGCACCTTGAGGCGTTTGATGGCATCGATGAGCACGGCGGGATCTTCGGTGTCGATGTACACCTCGTCACCGGGAAGGAGTGTCTGGTCCAGGAACCGGACCGACGAACCGCACCATTCGATACTTTTAATCATCGGAGGATAAGTGGATGTGTGACGAACCCGGGAACGAACGGACCGGGAGCTCTGCGTCCGGCCGGTGAAAAAGAAATGTCACACCACGCGCGGCATGATGTGACACTCTTCATTTGCTTCAGCACTCCGGACAGAACCGCGTCTCACTCGTCGAATCGGGAGAGTGCTTTGAACTCACGGAAGCGGTCCTGGATCTTCAGATACGACAACTCGCGGAGACCGTCCACCGAAACCTTCTCCACGCAGAACGATGCCATGGTGCTGCCGTAGATGACGGCCCGTTTCATGTTCTCGAAGGAGAGATCGTCCGTCTTGGCCAGCCACGCGGTGAATCCCGATGCGAAGGTATCGCCGGCGCCGGTGGGATCATAGATATCCTCCAGCGGATAGGCCGGAGCGGAGAAAATATGGTCCTCATGGAACAGCAGTGCGCCGTGCTCGCCCTTCTTGATGATGAGGGTTCGGGCACCCATCGCGCGGATCTTCTTCGCGGCGCGGAGCAGGTTGGGATCGTTGGAGAGCAGCCGTGCTTCGGAGTCGTTCAGGATGAAGACATCGAACGACGGGAGCACCTTCAGCAGCTCCTCCTTCTTCGTGTCGATCCAGAAGTTCATGGTATCACCGACGACGAGCGTCGGCTTCTCCACCTGTTCCAGCACGCGCCGCTGCAGCGTCGGGTCGATGTTGCCGAGGCAGATGTACTTCGTCTTCTTGTAGGACTCCGGGATCTTCGGATCGAACTTCTCGAAGACGTTCAGGTTCAGGGAGAGCGTGTCGCGGTTGTTCAGGTCGTAATGGTAGCGTCCGGACCAGCGGAAGGTCTTGGCATCCTTCACCACTTCGAGTCCGGTCAGGTCCACGCCGCGGTCGTTCAGGAAATCGATCGCCGTCTGCGGATAATCGCCGCCGACCACGCCCACCAGACGGACCGGTGTGGTGAAATAACTTGCCGCAACGGCGATGTACACTGCCGACCCTCCCAGAACATCCTTGGCGGTCCCGAACGGGGTCTCGATATCATCAATGGCGACCGATCCAACAACAAGAATAGACACTGCGAACTCCTTATGGCTTTGAACGTTTCGTGATCAATGTGGGCGGCTGAGCAGCGGTGCGGAACGGACCGATCCGCAGCAGACGGAGCTGTTCCGGGGAGAGATCCGCTGAGGAGAAGAGGATCACTCCCGATGCACGCAGGTCGCGGCAGATCTCGATCTGCTGCAGCAATTGTGCCGGCGACAGTTTCAGGTACGGAGCGAGTCCGATGTGCAGCGGGAAGGAATCACCGATCACTCCCCGCATCCTGCCGATCGATTCCGCGATCCATTCCGCGTTGACGGTATACACCATCGGCGCCAGGAAATTGACATAGCCCATGGCAGCCCAGGTGCTCCACTTCTGCATCTTGGTCCGCTCAGCCTCATCAATATCGGGAAAAATATCCGCGGATAAAAGTACTTCGGGATTCTCCCACCGGATTCTTTTCACGAAACCGGTGATGACCTGTTCCCTCCACAGCCGCCACAATTCCCAGACCGCGGGGTCCGTGGTCGGGTCGATCTGCAGCGGATCGACGCCGTACTGCGCTTTGAAACGGCTGCGGGATAGTTCGCTGTAGTCCGAAGATTCCTCCAGCGGCACGTTCACCGGATAGCGGATATAGTCCATCTGGATCCCGGCGATATCCGGATAATTGGAGTGGACCTCCCGGTAGAGGGAAGCGATGAAATCCTGTGCTTCGGGATGGGCCGGATTCACATACAGATAGCCCGGTTCAGCCGTCGAGACCTTCCCGCCGTTCCGTTTCACCAGCTGCCATTCCGGATGCCGGAGCAGGATCGGTCCGGAACTCGTATCCTCATCCGGGCCGAGGTACCCAACGAAGAAGGTATGGATCCACGCATGCACCTCCACACCCCGTTTCTTCCCTTCGTCGATGAAGCTGCGGAGCGGGTCGAATCCGACGAACTCCTTCTTCTGCTGTGTGATGAATCCCGGATAGATCGTCTCACCGCGCCAGATGGTCTCCAGGAAGATCATGTTGAATCCGGCGTCGGCCAGCCGCGCGACCGTTGCCGCGATCTCCTCATTGTTCTTCTCGACCGGACGGTGCCAGACCCCGCGGCCTTCCACGGAGGGCGAGACCGAGATGCGGTACTCGATCTCATCCAGCAGCCGCATCCCCTCGTCATAAAGGGAGGAATCGACAGAGGTCACCGAGGAATCACCCGGCGTGTCCCGGACGATCGACAGTGAATCGATCACCGAGCGGAGCATCACCCGTTCACTGTCGTTCAGCTGCTGTTTGATCCGTTCGTATTTCCGGACGAGTTCCGCACGGCGGAGATCGGAATAGATGCGGAACGATTCCCTGTCGAAGACCACGGTGACAGTACTGTCCGTCCGGACGATCTTCGCTCCGACCTTCACGGTATTCTGCAGGAAGACCCGCGCGCGGCCGTGACCGGAGATGACGTACTCTCCCGGACGGATGACCGAATTGTTGCCGCCGAACTTGATGACGATATCATCCTTTACGGTCGCTTCGGCGCCCCACTGGTTCGTGCCGGTCGACGGACGGCCGTACGCTTCCGTGTAGATGATGAGCTGATGCTCTCCCCTGCCGCCGGGATAATCGCGGGTGTTCTTCGGATCGACCGTCGTGAGATTGTACGATTGCTGCGGCTGCTGAGCAGCTGCCGTGACCGTCAGAAGAAGCAAAAGGATGAACGGTCTCATAGTGCGATCCCGGAGAAGGCAGCGGTCTTCCTGCCGCTGACGATGAAATCGTGCACGATCTGCAGTGCGGTGATCTGTCCCGGCCAGACACACAAGGCCTTCGCCTCGTCGATGGTGCACCAGCGGAACTGATAATGCTCCTCGGAGAGTACAGGATCGGTCCGCGGCGGCACCTGCGCGGCAAAGACCACCGTGTGGTGGACCAAGTCCTGCTTGGGAGAATAGAATGTGTTCATATGGGGAACGACCCAGAACTGCTGCGGTGCATACCCGGTCTCCTCCTTCATCTCGCGCAGTGCGCCCTGAACGGCGGTCTCATTCTTCTCGATGGAACCGGTGACGATCTGCCATGCATCCGGATACATCGGTTCCTCCTTCGAACGGCGGAGCATGAGGTAGCGCGGCTCTTTATTCTCGAAGGAGAACAGACAGACCTCGATGATGCTGCAGACGATATTCGGCATGGTACTTCCTGCTTCCTTGCGGTATCACCGCTTCTTCAATTGTTCGATCTCTTCTTTGCTGAGTTTCCGGAACTGGCCGGAGCGTAATTCACCGAGCCGCACCGGACCGATGGCGATACGCTGTAATTCCAGTACCGGATGACCGACCTGTTCGAACATCCTGCGGATCTGGCGATTCTTCCCCTCCACAATGGTGATCTCACATTCCGACACATCATCCTCCGAGAACATCTTGGAGATGCGCGCCGGCAGGGTCGTATATCCGTCGTCGAGAGTGATACCGTCGGACAGTGTGCTCAGCGTCTCCCGATCAAGGATGCCCTCGCAGACAACGGCATACGTCTTCGGGAATTTCGACGACGGATTCGTGAGACGCTCTCCAAGCTGTGAATCGTTGGTGAAGAGCAGTGCACCGCTGGTGTCCTTGTCCAGTCTGCCGACCGGGAAGAGATGTCCTGCGGTCTCCGCCAGCCGTTCCGATTTCAAAAGATCGTACACTGTTCTCCGTCCCCGTTCATCCACTCGGGTCGTGACAACATCGACCGGTTTGTTCAGCAACAAATAGGTGAAGGTCTTCTCCTTCGCCACATCGGCACCTTCCACTGAGAACCGGTCCCGCGAAGGATCGACGCGGAAGGACAATGAGGTGATCACTTTCCCGTTCACCGAGACCTTGCCGTCCGCAACGAGCCGTTCCGCCTGACTCCGTGAGCAAAGTCCCAGTTTGGACAATGCCCGGGGAAGACTCACTACACGGAGGTCCTGTTTCATTCTCATGGGCGGAGTCCCCGTTTCCCGCCCAGTTCCGTTGCATGCCGGACGGCATTGCGGATCGCCTCCGCTGCCGCTGCCGCAGCATGTTCCGCCACCACATCGACCGGATGGAGTACTTCACCGGAGGACAATGCGAATGCCACATCCCCGTCGAATGTCGTATGGCAGGGATGGATGGCGCGCGCCATGCCGTCATGCACTCGCTGTGCGACCCGGTTCGTATCCACCTTGCTCAGTTTCGCGTTGGAGGCAACGACGACGAGCGTGGTGTTCGTATTGCGTGTCAACAACCGGTCGTTGACGAAATGTTCCAGCCGTCCCCGGGCATCGAAAAATCCACCCTCTTTCATCGCACCTGCCAGCGTTGTCCCATCCTCATCGATCACATCACCGACTGCATTCACGACTGCCAGTGCACCGACGATCAGCGAACCAAGACGGGAGGACGCGGTGCCGACCCCGCCTTTCATCGCCGTATCGAAGCCGCTCCACTTCCCCACCACGGCACCGGTCCCGGCGCCGACACTACCCTGCTCCACCTGACGGCCGGCATGGAGACATGCGTCATACGCATTCTCCGGCGTGGGAAACACGGAAGCGCTGCCGATGTTCAGATCGAAGATGATGGCGGACGGCACGATGGGAACAGTGACCCACGGTGTCTGATAACCGATCCCACGCTCTGCGAGGAATTTCATCACGCCGTTCGCTGCGCCGAGTCCGTACGCGCTGCCGCCGGAGAGGAGCACGGCGTGGACCTCCTGCATCTGCTTGTCCGGTGCGAGCAGGGCCAGCTCACGGGACCCGGGAGAGGAACCCCGCACATCGCAGCTGCCGACCGTGCCGGGAGGACAGAGGATGACGGTACATCCGGTGATATTCACCGCATCGGTATAGTGGCCGACCTGGAAACCGGGGACATCAGTGATCATAGTTTCATCCTCGCCAGTACGATACCGCATGCCATGGCGGCGTTCAACGATTCCGCTTTGCCGATCCTCGGAATGGCGATGCGCTGATGCGCAACCGCTGAGACCTGCGCGGAGACACCGTGCGATTCACTCCCGATGATGATCACCGAACGGGATGGAAAATTGACCGTGCGGAGATCCTCGCTGCGTTTCAATTCGGTGGAATAGATGGTGCTCCCTGCCGTACGGCACTGCGCAAGAACGGCGGGCAGGTCCGCTCCGGTGATGACCGGCAGGTGGAACAACGAACCCATCGTTGCTCGGACCACTTTCGGATTATAGACATCAACAGAGTCGGCGCTGACCAGCACAGCATCGGCACCGAACCAATCGCAGGTGCGGATGATCGTTCCGAGATTCCCCGGATCGTTGATACCGTCCAACGCAACGATCACCGACTCCTTCCGTTTCAGCACCGATGGAAGGACAGAGGAATGGTCGAACTGCGGCAGTACGGCGATGATCCCCTGTGCGGTGACCGTATCCGAGACGATGCCGATCTCCTTCGCCGTTGCGGAATAGACGGTGCCGGCACTCCGTTCGATGCGAGAGAGGACCGAACGGTCCTGCACTGCGGTGGGATCGACAAGCACGATGTCGATCGGTAGACCGGCGGCCGCAGCTTCAGCAACGCTCTTCCATCCCTCCACGATGAACTTCCCTGCCGAATCACGCTCCTTTTTTGCCGCAAGCGCTTTGATGCCGGTCAGGGTCCGTTTGGTCAACACCGGCCAGCGGTCATTCATAGACACCCCACTCTGCACGGAGCACATCCGAGATCTCACCGACCGATGCATACGCTTCGACGGCGCGAAGGATATGCGGCAGCACATTGTCGGTCCCTTTCGCCGCCGCCGCCAATCCGCCGAGAGCATCGCGCACTGCATCATTGTTGCGCTGTGCGCGGACACGCTGCAGGTCCCGTATCTGCTCGTCACGGATCGACTCGTCCACTTTCAGCAGTTCCGCCTTCTCTTCTTCGGTCACGGTGAACTCATTCACGCCAACGATGATCTTCTGTTTCTCATCAATGGCGCGCTGATATTTGTAAGCGCTGTCGGCAATCTCCGTCTGGAAATACTGTTGCTCGATCGCTTTCACCGAACCGCCGAGTGCATCGACGGCAGCCAGGTATTCCTTCACGCGTGCCTCGATCTCTGCGGTCAATGCTTCCACATAGTATGAACCGGCCAGCGGATCGACCGTATCGGTCACGCCGGATTCGAACGCGATCACCTGCTGGGTGCGGAGTGCAAGCCGTGCCGATGCTTCGGTCGGCAAAGCCAGCGCCTCATCCTTTGCATTCGTGTGCAGCGACTGTGTCCCGCCCAGTACGGCAGCCAGCGCCTGCAGTGTGACACGCGGGACATTGGTATCGATCTGCTGAGCAGTCAGGGAGGAACCGGCGGTCTGGGTATGGAACCGTAGTTTCATCGAATCGGGATTCTTCGCACCGAACTCCTCCTTCATGATGTGCGCCCAGAGCGTACGGGCCGCCCGGAACTTCGCCACCTCTTCGAACAGATTGTTGTGCGCGTTGAAGAAGAAGGATAACCTCGGTGCGAACCGGTCAACATCGAGTCCGGCAGCGACCGCTGCGCGGACATACTCCTTGGCATTGGCGAGCGTGAACGCCAGTTCCTGCACGGCGGTGGAGCCGGCTTCGCGGATGTGATAGCCGCTGATGGAGATGGTGTTCCAGGACGGAAGATGGGTGCTGCACCACGAGAACGTATCGGTCACCAGGCGCATCGATGCCTGCGGCGGATAGATGTGCGTTCCCCGTGCGATATATTCCTTCAGGATGTCATTCTGGATGGTGCCGGAGATCGCCGAGAGGTCCGCCTGCTGTTTCTTTGCCAGCGCCACATACATGCAGAGCAGGATGGCGGCGGTCGCGTTGATGGTCATGGAGGTCGAGATAGATCGCAGTGCGATCCCGTCGAAGAGCAATTCCATATCCGCCAGTGTATCGATCGCAACGCCGACCTTCCCGACCTCCCCTTCGCTCATGGGATGGTCGGAATCGAATCCCATCTGGGTGGGAAGATCGAAGGCGACCGAAAGACCGGTCGTTCCCTGTGAGAGGAGATACTTGTACCGTTCGTTGGACTGACGGGCGGTACCGAATCCGGCATACTGACGCATGGTCCAGAGCCGTGAGCGGTACATAGAGGGATGGACACCGCGGGTGAACGGGAAACTCCCGGCGTCGCCCGGCTGGCGGGCGGGATCGATATCGGCAGGACCGTACTGCTGCCGGACGGTGATGCCGGAATCGGTCTTACGCGGAGGAGTCGCCATGGGTATCCCGTTTGGAAAGCAAATAATAGATGACCGGTGGAATGAAAATAAGAAAGATGAAGACAATATGAAATACGAAATAGAGCAGCAATGAGACCGCCACGCAGCCTGCGGCGACACTCCACGCAATGATAGTCGCTTTCCGATGCAGATTCACTGATCGTTCCTCCATTGTCGTTTCGACCACCGGTGTCCGTCCGACTGGAACACGATCGCCCCCTCCTCATCGGTCCGATGCACTTCAGCGCCGTACCGTTCAAGCCGTGCGATCACCTTCCCGGAAGGATGTCGGAACTTGTTGAACTTGGCAACGGAAATGACCGCATGGTCCGGCATAACATACGAAATAAATCGTTCAGAACTGCTGGTGGAGGAGCCGTGATGACCTGCTTTGAGCAGATCGGACCGGAGGAAGGTGCCGTAGACCGTTGCAAGATGCTCCTCGGCATCGGTCTCCGCATCGCCGGTGAACAGGATGCTGGTCGCTCCATAGACCAGTTTGAAGACGACCGATGAACCGTTCAGTTCATTGTATCCGTCCGCTGAATCGGCATCGATGAAATGCCGTGTCGGATGGAGCACATACAGGCGCGCACCGCCGATATCCAGCACGGAACCGGCGCGGACCGTCATGTGGCGGGTCGATGAGAGGAGCGACGTATACTCGCGGTACAGACGCGAACCGGCCGCCTGGCCTGCATCAACGGCCGTATGGACCGGGAAATTGCGCAGGATGTACGGCACCCCGCCCAGATGGTCCGCATGCGGGTGGGTTGTGATGACCGCATCGAGCGCAGCGATGCCGTTGCGCCGCAGGAACGGAGCGATGTTCCGTTCACCGGCATCATAATCCGGCGAGGAAGGCCCGGCATCGACCAGCACGGTCTCACCGGTCGGGAAACGGATCACCGCACCATCTCCCTGCCCCACGTCCAGGAAATAGACACGCAGATGGTCGTCAGGCGGACGGAACAACGAGAGGATCAGGAACAGATCGACGGCAGCCAGACCGGTGAAAAAGAACCGCTTCACGACGGCCGGCTTGCCGAGATTGAACAGAAGACCGACAATCACGGAATAGTAAATGGTCTGCTCGGCACCGAACGTTGCGGTATCCACCACCGCATACGGGACCTGTTCGGCCCATGCGACGAACTGCAGGGTGAACATCGCCATGAGTCTGTTCACCTCACTGAAACAGGAAGCGATCCAGAGCGATCCGATCCCCAGCAGCGCACCGCTCAGTCCGACCGTGACCATGACGCCGACGATCGGTACGACGATCAGGTTCGCCGCAAGCGAGACGATGGAGACCCTGCCGAAGTAGTACGCGGTGAACGGCAGTGTACCGATCTGCGCGGCGAGGGAGACAGCGAAAAGCTGCCAGACCCAGTGCATGATGCGGACTTCTTCCAGCGGTTCCGGGATCCTAGGAATGAGGGCGTTCAGCAGAGGATAGAAATAGACGATGGAGAAGACCGCGGAGAACGAAAGCTGGAACCCGACATCGAACAACTGTTTTGGTTCGTAGAGTAGGATGAGGATAGCGGAGACGCCGAGCACATTATAGATATCCGTCCGTTCCTCGAACAGCTTTCCGAGCTGCATCACCAGCATCATCAGCGTTGCGCGGACGACCGACGGCGTTGCACCGGTGAGGAACATATAATAGACCAGCATCACCATCACCAGGATGATCCTCGGTCTTCGCGGAAACCGCAGGAGGCCGACGACGACCACGATGATCTCGGCTACCAGCACGACATGGGAACCGGAGACCGCCAGGACGTGGATCGTTCCGGTATTCATGAATGCTTCCTTGATCTCCTGCGACAGGTCGGTCCTGTCCCCCAGCAGTAACCCGATGAGGAAATAGGCCATATCCCCTTCCATCACCGTACGGATCGTCCGTTCCACGAAACGTTTCGACGGGAAGATGATGTACTCGAAGAAAAGGTTCGGGTCGCGCTCACCCGAGACCGACACGTTGCCGTATCCCCGCACGGTCATCGATGCGTAGATATCATTCAGTGCCAGATACTCCTTGTAGCTGAATTCACCGGGATTCCGTTCCGATGACGGTTCCTGGATGACTGTGCGGAATGTGAGGAACGCGCCATACAGTATCGTCACCGGTCGTTCCTTCTTCCTCCTGTCCGGCAGGATAGTGACGTACGCCTTCCCTTCGACGGCGGCGGAATCCGCATCATTCGAAACGGAGAGGAGTTTCACGAGGAGTTTCGTTCTCTCCCCGCTCACGGACGGCTCGTCCGCCACGATGCAATGGACGGTCACCGTATCGGACACGGTCAGGAAATTCGTGATATGCTCTGCAGTGCGGAGCTGTGTGCGGACGGAATAGGAGACAGCAGCGGAACAGGCGAGTAAAAGAAGGAACCAAACGGAGGGAAAACGGTCCCTTCCCCGCTCAGGGGCACGTCTCCGGAAGTCTATAACGGCGATCAAGAGGAGCAGCACAGTACCGCATCCCCACCAATACCAGGGGACCGCTGCAGCACTGGAGAACAGGATCCCGGCGGAGACCGACAGCGCCCCCGCCAGAGCCGGGCGTTTCAGCATCGGTCTATCGTGTTGACAGATAAGAGATTACAGCAGGGGTGATATGGGTCAGATCGCGGATGCGGGAAGAGAGGAACGCATGAGCATTGCCGATCAGGATCAAAGGGACAGGATTCATCGTATGGGTCTTCACGGAAAGGTCCTCGATATTCCCGTGATCACTGATCATCAACAACAGATCGCGGGACGGATCGAAGCCGGAAAGGATACCCTCCAGAAAACCATCCATCCGTTCCAGCATCTCCACGGCGAGCGGCATCTCCTGTGCATGACCAGCATGGTCGGTGACGAAATACTCGAAGAAGGTCAGATCGTAATTGCGGCCGAGTGTATGGAACAACGCACCGGCCTCGGCCGGAGGGGACGGAAGGACATCGGGGTGGCCGAGTTCCTCCCACCGAGAACCGGCGATGTCCGCAGAGACAGCGAGACGTTGTTTGATCTGTTCATGCGTATTGAGCGTGCCGCCGGCGGAGAGATATGACAATGCGATGGTCGGGACGCGTCCTTTGGGACCGGTGATATAATCGAGATAGCGGCGGGGATAACCGTTCGCGAAGTAGTAGCGCTTCCCCATCGAACGAAGACGGACGAAGAGATTCTGATCTTTGATGACCGGAATGAGAGTGGAATACGGATGAGGGCCGAAATGTTTGCCGACGAACTTCGATGCGTTGAGTCCGGTCATGATAGCGGTCTGACCGGTGCCGCTCTGCGGGAGTCCCGGCACGCGGAGGGTGGTATTCACCGGGGTCATCGAAACGGTGGCAGAGGTGAACCGTTTGAACCGGAGCGACGGCACCTCACCTCCCAGCAGTCTTCGAAAGGTCGGCAATGACGCGGCGAAAAAAGGATTACGCTTCGGGTCCTTCGTCCCGTATCCCACCCCGTCCCAGAATATGAAATAGACCGCCATACGCCGACATTACTCTTTGTGTCCGTTGCACTCCGACTCTATACCATCAATCTTTTCTTATCCCTTTTGCCTTTTGACTTTTAACTTTCCTGATTCCTTTCCCTTCAATACTTCGATTCCACGATCACCGTCACCGGTCCGTCATTCACCAGCGCGACATCCATCATCGCCCGGAACACACCGGTCCTTACCTTGTCCTCGCCGAGAACCTTCCGCATACTCATCACAAATTCCTCATAGAGCGGTTCTGCTGTCTGCGGCGGTGCCGCTTCAACGAAACTGGGCCTGTTCCCTTTCCTCGTGTCGGCATAGATGGTGAACTGCGACACGATCAGAACGGAGCCGCCGATATCCTTTACGGAGAGATTCATCTTCCCCTCTGCATCCTCAAAAATGCGGAGCGATGCACATTTCTCAGCAAGGTACAAAGCTTCCGGGGAACCATCACCGGTCCGGATACCAAGCAGCAGCAAAAGACCTTTTCCGATGCGGCTGTGTTCCTTTCCGTCGATCGTTACACTGGCGGACGAAACCCTTTGAATGATCGCTTTCATATGTTGTTTATTTCTTCAATGGCGGCTCTATGTTGCTTTCTCCTCACTCCCCCATATCACTTCGTTAACTTTTTGTCTTTCACTTTTAACTTTTGACTTTTGACTTTCCTTTTTATCTCTTCCTAAACACCGCGTGTCTCTCTATCCCCGCATAATCCTTGATCACCTCTGCATCCGTGAACCCATGGTCAGCAAAGATCTCCCGGACGGCCGTTGATTGATCGAAGGCATGTTCCACCGCAACGAATCCGTTCGGCGCCAATGCTCCGGCTGCAAGATGCGCAATGGTGGGATAGAATTTCAAGCCATTTCCATTGTCCGTAAGGGCGATACCAGGTTCGAAATCCTTCACTTCCGGTGCCACCTGTCCATACTCTTCAGCGGAAATGTACGGAGGATTGGAGATGATACAATGGAACGGGCGGGGAAACCGATCGGCGGACAACGCCGCCATATCCTCCTGGATGAAGCGGATATTGGCTTCGAGCCCATGCAGTGCGGCATTCGATGCGGCGATGGTGAGCGCTGCGGCACTCACATCCACTGCGGTCACCTCCGCCTGCGGGAATTTGCGAGCCAGTGCGACGGCGATACAGCCACAGCCGGTGCCGAGATCGAGAATGGAAAGCGGATGGTCCGTTGCCGGCATCTGCTGCAGCAATATCATCGCCCGTTCAGCCAGCAATTCCGTTTCGGGACGTGGAATGAGTACATCGGGACCGACAAGGATGCGGAGTCCCATGAATTCCGTGTCCCCGAGGATGTACTGGAGCGGTTCGCGGTTCAGACGGCGTTTCAGGAGTGCTTTGAACGAGGCGAGTTCCGTCTCGGAGAGCGGCTGGTCGAACTTGGTGTATAACTGGATGCGCTGCAGCTGCAGGACCCTGGCGAGCAGCAGTTCAATGGTCAGCCGGGCATCATCGATGTTCTTCTCCGTGAGATATCCTGTCCCCCAGGTGATGAGATCCAGGATGGTCCATACTTTCTTCGCCGGTTCTGCCGTTGCCAATCGTTACTTCTTTCCTTTCGTTGATTTCCCGATCTTCGTTTTCGTCTTCATGGACCGGGAGGGGAGCGTATTCAGTTTCTTCTTCTCTGCAACGACCGGTTTCTTCGGTACGGGTCGGACCGGTGTCTTCACTGTGAGCTGCTGGGCCGGACGCCGCACCTCATCCTCGTCATCATCATCCGACCGTTTCTTCTTCTCATACTTCTTCAGACCGACGATCTGGTCCTGATTGAATCCGAGTTTCTCCATCTTCTCCACTTCGAAGAAGTCCTCGCCGACCTCGTACTCCCCTTCCTCCTCCCCGACATCGACATCCTCGATATCCTCTTCGATCTTCGCCGCGACAAAGATGAAGCGTTTGTCCGCTTCGATGAGCAGTTCGAAATCGCCGAGGTTCTCCGGCATGTCGAACTTCTGCAGTTCGGACCGTTCGGCCATCTCATCCCAGAGTTCCAGGATCGGCACTTCCTTCGTCTTATGTGATTCCAGATATCGTTCTGCTTCGGAGAGTAGTTTCTCGTACATGATGACCTCCTTCAGGAGCGACCGTTCCTGTCCATGATACTGTGGATCTATTTCGAGTAGCGTACCTTCCCGCCGACCACCGTCAATTCTGTTTCTGTCGTGAGGATCTCTTTCGGATCGACCTTCATGATATCCTTGGAAAGAATGATGAAGTCGGCCAGTTTCCCTTCCGTGATGCTGCCCTTCTCGTTCTCCATGAATTCGGCATACGCGCCCCAGATGGTGAAGGCACGGAGCGCCTCCTCGCGCGTCATCCGCTGACCGACGTACCAGCCGCCGTCGAACTGCGTCGGATCCTTGATCCCCTCCGGAGAGAGCTGGAACGAACCGACGACATCATCCGCAGACATCGGGATGCCCTGCTTGTCGCGGCGGGTGACGGCAGCATAGAAACCGTGGAGAGGATCAGGGAGTTCTACGGGAAAGTCCGAACCGGCGGGGATGATATTCCCGTCATCCAGCAGCGAGCGCCATGCATAGGCGCCGAGGATGCGCTCCGGCCCGAGCCGTGCCTGCGCCCAATACATATCGGAGGTGGCATGCGTCGGCTGCATGCTGGGGATGATGTTCAGCTGTTTGAACCGCCGGATATCCTCCCGGGCGATCACCTGGGCATGTTCGATCCGCATCCGTGCATCCCGGGCCTGCTGCGGATACCGCTGCATCGCCGCCTCGATGGCATTGAGCGCGATATTGTTCCCGCGGTCACCGATGGCATGTATGGCGATCTGGAATCCGTTGGCAAGTCCTTGTTCTGCCATCACGCGCACCGAATCGGGCGGCGTAGTAATCAGACCGCGATGCTCGGGATCATCCGAATATGGTTCGATGAGCGCCGCACCGCGAGAGCCGAGCGCACCATCCAGATAGAGTTTGATGGCCCGCAATGCGAACATGTGATTGACCTTGTCCACATACGGGCCGGCTTCCAGCATATCATTCAGAAACGTCCCTCCGCCGCCGATCAGAGCATAGACGCGGAGCGGCATTGCGTTCGTTTCGGTCAGCCAGCGGTAGATATTGAAATCGACGGCATCGATCCCCATATCGTGCACTCCGGTGATGCCGAGCCGGAGGCATTCGTTGAACGCCAGCGTATAGAGCTGCTTCTTCTCTTCCACAGTATAGTCCGGCACCACGGCACGGATGAAACTCTCCGCGTTGTCCACGAACACTCCTGTGGGAGCGCCGTTCCGGTCCCGGATGATCTGACCGCCTTCCGCTTCGACCGAAAGGTCATTGGCGCGGGCAGCAAGACGCATCGCGGCGGAATTGACCCAGATCGCGTGGCCGTCCACTCTGTTCAGGATGACAGGATTGTTCGGTGCTGCTTTGTCCAGAATAGCCGCAGTTGGGAACGGACGCTGACCGGAGCCGGTCCCCCAATCATTCTGGTCCCAACCTCTGCCGCGGATCCATTCACCCGGTTTCAATTGTGCGGCTTTCGCCGCGACCATGTCTGCGATCTGTTTCTGCGAGGTGGTCCCGTAGAGGTTCAGTTCGGAGAGACTCTGACCGAGTCCCATCAGATGTGCGTGGGAATCGATGAAGCCGGGCAGGACCGTGCGTCCCCCGGCATCGATCACATTTTGTGATGTGTACTGATTTTGTATATCTTGTGTCGTGCCGACCGCAACGATACGGCTGCCGCGGACCGCGAATGCTTCCGCGGAGGGAGAGGACGGGTCTGCCGTATAGACGACGGCATTCACCACCAGCATATCCGCCGTGCGCTTGCGCGATGCGATCTGCAGGAAGACGGCCGATGCGATGATGAGTGCGAGGAATGTCAGAAGGATTTTTTTCATGGTCGTCCGTTCTCTTGACCGCAAAGTACAAAAGGGAATTTCCAAAAGCCAATGACAATTTTCCCGGATGGTCCCCCGCGGGATGCATCGGAGAATTTATCCGTTGACTCTGAGTGATTTTTATCTTACAACTGGTCCCGGCCCTGCCGGATGCCCGGCCATCATTTCTGCCACCACCGATCGGACAGTGATCCATGAAAGAATTCGACGAGTTCGTTGCCATCATGCGGCGCCTGCGGCGTGAATGCCCGTGGGACAAGGAACAGACACACGACAGCCTGAAGAAGCATTTCATCGAAGAAGCGTACGAAGCATTGGATGCGGTGGACCGGAGGAACTTCGATGACCTGCGCGGTGAATTGGGTGATGTGGCGCTGCAGGTGGTCTTCCATGCCATCATCGCGGAGGAGGAGCGCCGGTTCACGCTCGCCGAGGTCTTCGCCGACGTGAATGCGAAACTGATCCGGCGGCACCCGCATATCTACGGCGATGCCGTGGTGAACAGCGGAGCGGAGCAGTCAGCGCTGTGGGATTCGATCAAGATGACCGAGGGCCGGATGTCGGTCCTGGAAGGGGTACCGCAGCATCTGCCGGCGCTGATGAAGGCGGAGAAAGTACAGAAGAAAGCAGCGAAGGTCGGCTTCGAGTGGGAACAGCGGGAGGATGTCTGGAAGAAGGTGGTGGAAGAACTGGATGAACTGCATGCTGCGGTCGAATCCGGGAACGCGGCGCATACACAGGAAGAGTTCGGCGACCTCCTCTTCTCCCTGGTGAACTATGCCCGGTTCATCCATGTGGAACCGGAACAGGCGCTGCAGGATACGGTGAAGAAGTTCACCACCCGGTTCCAGTACATCGAACAGCAGCTGGCCGCTGCCGGGAAAGACATCCACGCAACCTCACTGGAAGAGATGGATGCGCTATGGAATGAAGCGAAGAAGCGGTAGGCTTTTGCTATGCAACAGTAATCTATTTTTATTTTCGAGATTCCTTAAATAGCCAGATGGGAAGTCTATCTCCATTAATTTCTTCTATGATCGTTGCTTTGGTTGTATCAAATATGCTTTTTTGAATCTCATCTATCGTTGTGAGAGGATAATATCTATCGTCCTCACTTGTTTTGACTTTTATTTTTGCCCCTACCGTATCGATCACCTGACAATTAAGTAATCGTTGCCCATTTCTAAATTTTATCTCATCCGATAAAGAACAATCAACGGTGAGTAAAATGATGATACCGATAAGCATTATAGGTTTCATATCTCCTCAACTATTTCTTTATCATCAATCGAACTGGCATGATTTCATGCATAACTTCACAATGGATATCTGATCAATGCATCCAGTAATGGCACGATTTTCTCATAATTTCTAGTTCATTCGCTTTATTGTGTTGACTTCCCGAAATTCCCGTACGCTTCGATGATCTCACGCACCAGCCGGTGACGCACCACGTCGTTCTTGTCGAAATAGACGAAGTCGATCCCTTCGATCGAACGGAGCACGTCCTGGATCTGGACCAGACCGGAGGTGGCATTGCTCGGCAGGTCGATCTGTGTCACGTCGCCGGTGATGATCGCTTTGGAATTGTTCCCCAGACGGGTGAGGAACATCTTCATCTGCATCGCGGTGGCGTTCTGTGCCTCGTCCAGGATCACGAACGCATTATGCAGGGTCCGCCCGCGCATGTACGCGAGCGGCACGATCTCGATGATTCGGCGTTCCAGATAGAGCTTCAGTTTCTCGCTCGGCAGCATATCGTCCAAAGCGTCGTAGAGCGGACGCAGATACGGATCGATCTTCTGCGCCATATCGCCCGGCAGGAAGCCGAGTGATTCCCCTGCTTCCACGGCAGGACGGGCCAGGACGATCTTGCTGACCTCATTGTTCTTCAGGCTCGCCACCGCCATGGCAACGGCAAGATAGGTCTTCCCGGTCCCGGCCGGACCGATGGCGAAGATGATGTCGTTGCGCAGCGCCTTGTCCAGATACTCCTTCTGCGTCGGCGTCTTCGCTTTGATGATGGAGTTCTTGGTGAAGAGGACCGCCACATCGCTCTCTTTCATCTTCACGGCGGCGTATTTCCGCGGCGCGATGTCGACCACCAGATCGAGCACGGTGTTCACATCGTTGGCGGTCAGCACCCCGTTCTTCGCCAGCAGGAACTGCAGTTCGTTGAAGATCCGTTCCAGCTGGTTCAGTTCCTCCTCCTCTCCGCGGATGGTGATATTGCTACCGCGGGCGGTGATGGTGGCATCGAACCGCTGTTCGATCAGATGGAGATGGGAATCGTTATATCCCAGAAGGGATAAGGCATCCACATCCTTGATGGATAATTTCTTTTCGATGATCGTCACTCCTTTCCGCTTCCTGTGCCGGGAGGTTCATCCCTGACACGGTTCAGTTCGCTTAAAAACAATCCTTCAACAGCCGGCATTCTGCCGTTCCTTCGTTCATCAGTACTGCGACCACATCGAAACGGCATTCCACGTTCCCGATGTTCCGCTCGGCCACGTATCCTTCCGCCGTGCGGCGCAGCAGTTCCTGTTTCTTCGGCGTCACCGATTCCTCCGGCGCACCGAAGCGGGAGGAACGGCGCGTTTTGACCTCCACGAACGCAAGGGTCGTTCCTTCCTTTGCAATGATGTCGATCTCACCGTGCTGATAATAATAATTCCGCTCGATGATCTCATATCCGTTGCTCCGGAGGAACTCGGCCGCTGCATCCTCCCCCTGCACACCGCGCTGCCGTGATGTTCCCTTTCTGCTCATTCGATCCCTTCCAGCGAACCGACGTGGAATGAACGGCGGTGGACCGGTGAGTATCCATGTGCACGGATCGCATCGATGTGGGAGCGGGTGCCGTACCCTTTATGCTGCTTGAATCCGTACTGAGGATATTGTTCATCCAGCTCCATCATCAGTGCATCACGCGTCACCTTGGCAATGATCGAGGCGGCGGCGATGGAATGCGAGAGCGAATCCCCTTTGATGATATTCTCCACCGGGTACCGTTCATGACGGAAGAAATTGCCGTCCACCAGCAGCTGCTCCGGACGGACCTTCAGCAGCTCGAGCGCTTTGTTCATCGCCAGGAACGATGCCTGCAGGATATTGATCCGGTCGATCACCTCATGACCGACGATGCCGATCCCGACCGCCACCGCCTGTTCATGGATGGCATGGAACAACGTTTCCCGACGTTTCTCCGACAGTTTCTTGGAATCGTTTACGCCGGGGATCAGCACGCCGGGAGCGAAGATCACGGCAGCGGCAACAACAGGGCCAGCGAGCGGGCCGCGTCCCGCCTCATCCACACCGGCGATGTGACGCAGGCCGGCAGACCAATATTTCTCCTCATACGTGAGCATCCTATCCCAGATAGATGG
Source organism: Bacteroidota bacterium (assembly GCA_013361065.1). Classification (GTDB taxonomy): domain Bacteria; phylum Bacteroidota; class Ignavibacteria; order UBA10030; family UBA8401; genus UBA8401. Next base: position 1,173 of record JABWAK010000033.1, on the reverse strand, counting down.
CAGCGAGTCCCACAAGCATATCCCATTTTAAGATGTTCGATAACCGGTGGAGATTCTGCACACTCCGGTCCTTCCACAATGAGACGAGTACATAGACCAGGACGAGATTGACCCCGGCATTGACGGTGACAAGGTAGGATATGCCATATTGTCCATTCAGATACGGAATGAACGTGGAGGCGATGACACTCAGCAGAAAGATCGTTGCCGTCGCCGCGGCCGCCTGCATCCCGTACCGCACCGGCAGCGTCGAAGCGCCGTTCTTCGCATCTCCTTCCACATCCTCCATGTCCTTGATCACCTCGCGTCCCACGTTGATCAGGAATGCGAACACGGCCGGCATCACCGCCTGACGGATGTTCCCGACCACCGCACCGCCGTAGATGAACGCAAGGCCGGTCAGCGCTGCCACGATCAGGTTGCCGAAGAGCGGCGTCCCTTTAAATCCTTTGCTGTACATGACGATCACCGGTGCCGCGATGAATGCGATGATGAAGGCGGACCTGGTCGTATAGGCGCTCATGATGAGTCCGGCACCGGTCAATGCACCGTAGAACATCATTGCATCATACCGGTCCACCGCTCCGCTCGGGATCGGCCGGTCCGGTTTGTTGATCCGGTCGATCTCCACATCGATGATGTCATTGATCACCATCCCGCCGCTGCCGATGAGCGCGCCGCTGAGCGATGCGAACACCATCACGAGCAGCTGCGCCTGGGTCCCTCCTGCCAGCAGGCAGGCGACGAAGATGGAGAGCGCCGTGATGACGAAATTGACCGGCCGGATGAGGGTGATATATGGTTTCATAAGCTGTATCTCTTCTCAACTAACAACAGGGAATATCTTCCCTGTCAGAACTCGTTCATGATGCCGACATGCACCTTACCGGTGCTGAAACTGTCCCCTTCGCCCAGCGCGTATGAGATGTTCATGATGCCGAGCGCCGTTTCGATCCGCGCTCCGGCTCCGTACCCGTAAAGACTCCGCTCCTGACCTGCTGTGCCGCGGAGTGCATCGGAGGGACGGCTGAAATATCCAAGATCGCCGAAACCGAAGAAAGAGGAAGCACGGCCGGTAAGGAACCTGTACTCGGCGGTAATGTACGCAAATTGAGCGGCAAAAAATTGATTCTCGCGGTATCCCCGGACCGTCGTGGTGCCGCCGAGCGACGT
>JABWAK010000032.1 GCA_013361065.1 Bacteroidota bacterium | reverse complement strand
TCCCAACGGCATGATCCTCGGCGTGACCGGCGATTTCGAGAAGGGAGCCATGCTGGTTCTGCTCAAGGAGTTGTTCGGTGATTGGGCCAAAGGCGCGGTGCCCGAGCTGAAGCTACCGCCTGTGTCGGAAGCGGAGTTCAAGAGCGGCGCGGTGCGGTTCGTGAATAAGGAGACCTCACAGACGCATCTGCGCGTAGGACATTTGACGATCAAAGAAACCGACCCGGACTATGTCGCGGTGGCCATCGCCAACGACATTTTGGGCGGCAGCTCGTTCCGCAGCAGGCTGTTCAACGACGTCCGCACGAAACGCGGCCTCGCCTATTCCGTGGGCAGCGGCCTTCGGGCCAGCGTGTATGACGAGGGCGTGTGGCTGATGCGGGCCGAGACGAAGTTGTCGTCGACCCAGGAGGTGGTGAACCGGTTCGTGGCCAACATGGAGCGCATGCGGAACGAGCCGGTAACGGATGCCGAGTTGGAGGAGGCGAAGGAAGCCTACGTCAACTCGTTCGTTTTTTCCTTCACGAGCGCCTCCAGCATCGTCAGCCGCTTGATGGACCTGGAGTACGACGGCTTGCCGAAAGACTGGCTGCAGCAGATCCGCGACAAGGTCGTGAAGCTGACGAAAGAGGATATTCAACGCGCGGCGAAGACCCACTTTAATCCCGAGCGTCTGCGCATTCTGGCGGTCGGCTCCGGCGAGACCCTGTCGAAGGTGTTGGCGAACTTCGGCGAGGTGGGGGAGATCACGTTGACCCCGGAAAGTTGAGAGAGGAAGGCAGGTCGAGTGACTCTTTGCTCGCGCAACGCGCGGCCTCGGAAGGCCCTCGTTGGACGCGCGCAATCAGCGTCACATCGACCTGCCTACTTCAAGTGATGGAAGTGTAAAAAGGTGCTCGCTCGATACGCGCAGCGAAGGTCCTGTGGCCAACTGTTGATCTATCAGTTGGAGCCTCATGATGGCTGGGGAACGTGCGTTCCACGACCCTCAAGACCTTTTCCGAAGACGACTACCGCCGGATCATTGCGAGACTGAGTTAGTATCGTGAGCGTCAGGGCGACAATATGGAGCGAACGTTGTCCCTATTAATCTTTGTGGTTCGGGGAAGCATTCTTGAGGCCGAGGCCGACGTCATTGTGAATGCGGCCAACAGCCATGGCATCATGGGCGGAGGTGTGGCAGGGGTGATCAGAAGGGCGGCCGGGCAGGAGGTCGAAGATCAGGCTCGGGCACAGGCGCCGATTCCTGTTGGGCGGGCGGTGTTGACATCGGCCGGGCAAACGAAGTTCAAGGGAGTCATCCACGCTCCGACAATGCCGGAGCCTGGCCTGCGGGTTCCGGCTCAGAACGTCGCGCTGGCGACGAGGGCAGCGCTACTCCTGGCCGATGAGAACGCCTTCGCATCGGTCGCGATCCCGGGGATGGGGACCGGGGTCGGTGGCGTGACGCCGCAGGATGCGGCGGTGAAGATGGTCCAGGAGGTCAGGATGTTCGTTCCGCAGGCGTTACGATCCGTGATCCTGGTCGATGTGGATCAGTTCATGGTGGATGCCTGGCGTAAACAGCTCAGCGCTGAAGGTAGCGGTTAAAAGAACATGCCGCTTGAAGATGAACTGAGTGACATCATCAAGAAGGCCCGGCTGGGTCGGCAGCGGTCGGTTGCCGAGGTCGCACGGGCAGCCGGGCTTGTGGAGGAGGACCTCGCAGAGCTGGAGCGGGGGCGTGCCCCTAGCGGAGCGGCACAGGTTGCATCCGTCGCCAAGGCTCTTGGCTTGAAGCCGGATGCCCTGGTGGAGGTGGCCCAGGGCTGGACACCCGAGGCCCAGCCTGCGTCGACAGCCCATGTCGAAACCGTCTTGGGTTCGATCGGCGGATATGAGGTCAAGGGCTATGTCGTCCATGATCGCGGTGAAGCCATCCTGGTTGACACGGCTTACAATCCGGATGCGATGCTGGCGTTGCTCACGAGCCGGCAGCTCACGTTACGCGCCATCTGCCTGACGCACGGGCATTCGGACCATGCCGAAGGCATTGAGCGCATCCTGCGGACCAGACCCGTGCCGGTGTATCTGGGGCCGGAAGACCTCAACCTGCTCCACTGGCGCCCCCCCCAGGACATACTCCAGGTGCCGCGTAACGGAGAGAGCCTGCAGGTCGGCGGCTTGACGGTACGATTCATGACCACGCCGGGGCACACGCCGGGCGGCATCTGTTATCGTGCCGAACAGGCGGGGCAGCCGCTCTGTTTCGTAGGCGACACGCTATTTGCCGGGTCCATCGGCCGCTCGAATCCGGCCGGTCTGTATGCGGCGCACCTCGACTCGGTTCGTCGGCAAGTGTTGACGCTAGAGGCCGACACGCGGCTCCATCCGGGTCACGGCCCTTCCACTACCGTGCGGGAAGAGTTGGTGCACAATCCCTTTGCGGCCTAGCAGGATGGGGAATGCCGCATGAACCGTGACGGGTCGAAGCAGGGGCCCTTGCAGAACGACCTGATCGAGCCCTCCCTCGACGAGGCAGACGATGAATGGGATGAAGAGGCGCAACCGTTCTTTTCCCGAGTGATCCTCCCGCTGCTCCTATTTGTCCTCACGGTGTTTACCGTGTTATGGGCCGGGGCGTACCAAACCAACACGAATCCGCTGGTCGGGCCCTTGGCGTTCTTGCTGGATGAGCCCGGCGCCCTGTGGCGAGGACTGCCGTTTGCCGCCACCCTGCTCGGGATCCTGGTCACGCACGAATTCGGGCATTACCTGTTCTCGCGCATCCACGGCGTGCCGGCCTCCCTGCCGCTGTTCGTACCGGGCTTGCCGCACTTCGTTGGCACGTTCGGCGCCATCATCCGCATGCGCGCGCCCGTGACGGACCGCCGCGCCCTGTTCGACATCGGGGTAGCCGGGCCGATCGCGGGCTTCGTGGTGGCGGTGATCGCGCTGGTGATCGGGCTGCGACTCTCCACGGTCATTCCCGTGCAAACCGGCTACGGACTCCACCTGGGCGAACCGCTCCTGCTGCAATTCATGTCCTGGCTCATCATCGGGCCCCTTCCGCCCACGGCCGATGTCATCCTGCATCCGGTTGGGTTCGCCGCTTGGTTCGGGCTCTTCATTACCTCGCTCAACTTGTTGCCGATCGGACAGCTGGACGGTGGGCATGTGGCCTACGCGCTCTGGGGAAGCAGGCAACGTTCGGTGGCGGTCGCGCTCGTGCCGATCCTCATGGTGTTCGGCTGGCTCGGATGGAAGGGCTGGTTCCTCTGGGTGGGGCTGGTCGGTTTGATGGGTTTGGCCCACCCGCCGGTGCTGAATCCCGAGCGCCCGTTGGGGCGCACCAGGGTCGTGATTGGGTGGATTGCCTTGGCCATCTTCGCGATGACCTTTTCCTGGGAGCCCTTCATTCTTCGTTGACCATGCCATGCCCACAGTGCGGATGGGAGCAGGCGGCGGACCGCGACGACTGTGAACGATGCGGGACCGTCTTCGCCAAGTATGCGGCGGTGCAAGCGCGCCTGGCGGCAGCGCGGCGACCGGTGTCGCCGAAGGAGCCGACGTGGGTCGACCAGGCCATGACTTGGCTGCTGACCGTCGAGGAGTCGGTGAATCCCTTCTACTTCGGCGGCCGGGTCTTGGTCCTCCTGCTCCTGACGTGGTGGGGGTGGCGGCTCATGCGGGCGCCGCTCGAAACCAACGAGGTCGGGGAGTCGTTTCTGCATCTCATCAACCTGCCGTTCCATGAGGCGGGCCATCTCCTCTTTGTGCCCTTCGGGCGATTCATGATGATCCTCGGCGGCGCGCTCATCCCGCCGTTCCAGGGATGGCTGAGCGACGTGCTCAACAACATCCACCTCTCCTACATCGTGACGATCTTCCTCTTCGGATATCTGGCGTTCTTCGCCGTGAAGGCGCGCGCCGTGCTGAAGGCGCAGGGGATCGATTACGAATCACCGGCCGGTGCAGCACACTAATCACGGCAACATCCGTACAACAACAAAGCCCATGGAGCGATCCATGGGCTTCGTTGTTTAGGAGTGCAGCGGTGGAGCAGAGAGTGCGGCGGGTCAGAGATTGGAGAACTTGTCCAGGGCCATCTTCGTCAGCGTGTCCTTCAGCTCCTTCGGCATCTTCACCTTGTCCCAGTACTTCTTCTTGTCGTTCTTGTCCTGGTCGGACGGTGCGGCAACGAACAGCCCGTTCTTCCCGTCCGCGATCTTGAACCCTTTGATGGTGATCCCTTCGGACGTTTCCACATCGAAGAACGCCTTCAGATTGTTCGATCCGTTGAACTGTTTCATGTTGACGACATTCATACAGCCTCCTGTGTGATGATGGATGGTGATGTGAGTGAAGCGACGGAGGCAAAATACAAGGGAGAGGGTACCGCAGTCAAGAAAGATGCATTGACCGATGGGGTCGTGCGGCGGAACACCGCGCCGAAGCGGAAAACGGGGAGGGAAAGTATTGGCGTTGCAGGGCGCCGGTCAGAGAATGGAGTAGTCCTTCCCCTCGATGGCGGCGCGGACGAATCCGTTCGAACGGCGCAGACGTTCCGCGGCTTCATCGTAGGAGAGGTTCGCTTTGATCATGACGAGCGCGGTCTTCACATGTCCTTTCGCGTCGAAGAGTGCACGCTCGGCGGTGTCGTACTCCACACCGGTGATAGTCATGACGATCTTCTTGGCGCGCTCGACCAGTTTCTTGTTCGTCATCTGCAGATCGATCATCATGTTCTCGTACACTTTGCCGAGACGCACCATCGCCGTGGTAGTGATCATGTTCAGGATCAGTTTCTGGGCGGTGCCGCTCTTCATCCGTGTGGAACCCATGATCACTTCAGGACCGACCTCCGCACAGACGGCAACATCCAGCGCTTCGGCAAGATGCGCATATTCCGGCAGCGAGAGGTTCGTCCGCGGATTCGTAGTAACGTAGAGCGTCTTCGCTCCGCGTTCCTTCGCGCGGCGCACTGCGCCGATCACGTACGGTGTGCGCATGCTGGCGGCGATGCCGCAGACCACATCGTTCGGTCCGACATTCTTCGCATCGATGTCCGCAGCGCCGCCTTCCGGTCTGTCCTCCGCTCCTTCCACCGCTCGGAACATCGCCCCTTCCCCTCCGGCGATCATCCCCTGCACCATCTCGAACGGCACGCCGTACGTGGGAGGACATTCGCTGGCATCCACCACCCCGACGCGTCCGCTCGTTCCGGCGCCAACATAGATCAGCCTGCCGCCGCTCAAGAATGATTTCACCACCAACTCCACCGCCTGTGCGATGTACGGGATCTGCGTCTCCACCGCCAGTGCCACCTTCTTATCCTCGTTGTTGATGATGGTCAGGATCTCGGTGACGGACCGTGCATCGATATCCATGGAGGAGGGATTGCGTTGTTCGGTGGAGAGTTTCTGCAGCTGGGAGAAGAGTTGTGTGGTATCCATGGTCGGCGGCATTATTGGATGGTGGCGATGGTCAGTTTCTTGTCGAGATTCTCGAATACCTGGCTGCCCGGGAAGACGAGCGGAACGTTCTGCAGCGCGACGCGGGGGAATGCTTTTTTCGCATCGGCTTCCTCCTGAGCGATCTCCGCTCCTTTGAAGGTAATCAAAGATGGTGTTGTGATGGTAGTGAATTCTGCGCGCTCGTTCATTCCGCCCCCCTTTTTCAAGAACGGCAATCCCCATTCGAGCAGATTGCTCAGGCTGCTCACGGAGCGGGCGACGACCGCATCGAACGTCCCGGCGAACCGCTGCTGACGCTGCAGTTCTTCCGCGCGTCCCCAGATGGTGGAGACATTGGGCAATCCGATCGCTTCGGCCATCTGCTGTACCGCGTTCACTTTCTTCTGCGTGGAATCGAGCAGCACGAACGAACACTCCGGCAGCATGATGGAGAGCGGAATGCCGGGGAACCCGCCGCCGGTGCCGAGGTCCAGGATGCGCATGCCGGGACGGAAGCGGACCTTGAACAACATGGAAAGGGAGAGCACGATATGTCCCCTCCAGATGTTCTCCTCGTTCTTACGGGAGATGAGATTGATCCTGGCGTTCCATTCCAGCAGAAGCGCTTTATAGCGTGAAAGACGGGCTAATTGAATGTCCGTTATAGGAACATTGTTCTTTCCGCACAGCGTATGCAGCCAGAGTTCTTCGTCGGTCATGGTTCCACGTGAAACAGTTATGTATTGACATCGGGAGTTTTCAAAACTCCCGATGTCTTAAGGTAGATTGTCAGTACTGAAACATCAGAGTTCGTCACACCGGCTATGCGCGATGCTTGTCCGATGGAGCGCGGACGGATGCGATGGAGTTTCTCTTTCCCTTCCGCACTCAGCGAAGTGATGCGCGCGTAGTCGAAGTGATCGGGGATCAGATATTCTTCGAGCGACGCGAACCGCTGGATCTGTTCGTTCTGCCGCTGAATGTATCCGGCATACTTCGTATCGATCTCCACTTGTTCACCGACATCGTGACGCAGAAGATTCTCTTTGATCGAATCATCGGCAACGACCGACGCGATGTCGTGTGCCGTGATGTTCGTTCTGCGCAGCATGCGCGCGAGCTCTTCGTTCTCTGCGATCGGTGATTCGTTCTTCTGTGTAAGGACCGGATTGATGACTGCCGGTGCAATTGTTGTGCGTCGGAGATACTGCAGCGTCTCCTCCACCCTTCGCTCCTTCTCATCGAGACGTGCGATCATTTCTTTTCCGATCAGTCCCAGTTCGTGACCGGCGCGCATGAGTCTGCGGTCCGCATTGTCCTGACGGAGCAGCAGGCGGTACTCTGCGCGCGATGTGAACATGCGGTACGGCTCATCGGTCGATTTGTTGATGAGGTCATCGATCATCACGCCGAGATATCCTTCGCTGCGCTGGATGATGAACGGTTTCCGTTTCAACACCTTCAGTGCGGCGTTGATGCCGGCGATGAGTCCCTGCCCTGCCGCCTCTTCGTATCCCGATGTGCCGTTGATCTGACCGGCAAGGAAGAGTCCTGCGATCAGTTTCGTTTCCAGTGTGTGGTGCAGCTGATGCGGCGGGAAGTAATCGTACTCCACTGCGTATCCCGGACGGAGCATCGTGGCATTCTCCAATCCAACAATGGAACGGATCCCTTCGAACTGCACTTCTTCGGGAAGACTGGTGGAGAAACCATTCACATAGACAATGTTCGTGTCGTACCCTTCCGGCTCCAGGAAGATCTGGTGACGGTCCCGCTCTGCGAACCGAAATACTTTATCTTCGATGGAAGGACAATACCGTGGCCCGACACCTTTGATCCTTCCGGTGAACATCGGGGAACGGTCGAATCCTTTCTCCAGGATCTTGTGTGTGGAAGGATTCGTGTAGGTGAGATACATCGGGATCAGTCTGTTCGTGATCCGTTCGTTGTGGAAGGAGAATGGAACAGGAGGATCGTCGCTGTCCTGTCGTTCCGTCCTTGCAAGATCGATGGTGTTCAGATCGATACGCGGAGGAGTGCCGGTCTTCAATCGTCCCGCGGTGAATCCCAACGAGCGCAGACTCTCTGTCACGCCTCGCGCCGGTGCTTCGCCGAACCGTCCGCCGCTCCGGTTCTTTTCTCCGGTATGCATCAGTCCGTTCAGGAATGTGCCGGCACACAACACCATCGCACCGCAGCCGATCTCATGACCGAGGAATGTTCTGATCCCCTTCAGCACTCCTCCATCTGTCATCACATCGGCGACGGAATCCTCCAGGACATCGAGTCCCGCCTGACCAAGCACCCGCTGCTGTGCATCGCGGGAATACCATTCCCGGTCGCTCTGACACCGCGGGGACCAGACCGCAGGTCCCTTGGAGGTGTTCAACATCTTGAACTGGATGCCGGTGGCATCAGCGATCTTCCCCATCTCCCCTCCCAGCGCATCGATCTCCCGCACCAGGTGTCCTTTGGCCGTTCCGCCGATGGCAGGGTTGCAGGACATTCTGCCGATGGCATTCGCCTTCAGGGAGATGAGCAGGGTGGCGCATCCCATGCGTGCTGCCGCCAGGGATGCCTCGATACCGGCATGTCCCCCGCCGACCACGACCACGTCGTAATACGTTCCGGGCTTAGTGATGAGCATGATGTTTCACGTGGAACAGTTCTCCGTCCCCCTCTTATTTACCGATGCAGAAGTTTGAAAAGATGTTGTTCAGGATATCGTCCGGAGTGGTCAGACCGATGATCTCCCCCAGGTAGTTGACAGCGGCATGGAGGTCGACGGCAACGAAATCCCCGCCCAGTTCTTCCGCTACCGCCTGCCGGGCGGTGAGGATGGAGTGCCGCGCCCGGTCGAGCGCATCCCGGTGGCGGACGTTGGTGATGGTGACCGACGATGCGGACGGGTCATGTCCGGGTATGGTGAGCCGGACCAGGGTCTCCTTCAGTTCTTTCAGACCGGCATGGGACTTACAGGAGATCCACAACGGATCGGTCCCGATCTCCATACCCCCCTGCTCCGCCCTGACATCCTGTTTGTTGAACACCCAGAGGATGGTCTTGCTCCCGGCATATTGGGCAGCGATGGTGCGATACTGCTCCAGATCATCGTTGGACAATGGAATGGACCCGTCGAGAAGGAACAGAATGACATCGGCTGCTGCGATCGCCTTGTTCGTCCGCCTCATCCCCTCAACCTCGATGCTGTCGCTGGATTCCCGGAGTCCGGCGGTATCCTGGAACAGGAACTCGATCCCTTCCAGCACGATCTTCTCTTCGATGGTGTCCCGGGTGGTTCCCGGGATGTCGCTGACGATGGCGCGTTCTTCCTGCAGCAGAGCATTCAGCAGACTGGACTTTCCTGCGTTGGGCCTTCCCACCAGTGCAACCTTAATCCCCTCCCGGATGATCCTCCCCTCCCGATAACTTTCCGCAAGCAAGCGGATGGAACGTTCCAGAGTGTCCAACCGGGAGAGGACGGTATTCTTATCCGCTAGCTCGATTCCCTCCTGGGAGAAGTCAAGCTCCAGTTCCAGCAAAGAACAGAGATCCAGAATCTCCTGCCGCAGAGAGCGGACGGCCCGGGAAAGCTTCCCGCTCAGCTGATCCACCGAAGCACGGTGGGACCGCTCCGTGGTAGCGTGGATGATATCTGCCACCGCTTCGGCCTGGGAAAGGTCCAGCTTGCCGTTCAGAAACGCCCGGAGAGTGAACTCGCCCGGTGCGGCGGGACGGGCACCATTCGCATACAATAGAGTAAGGATCCGCTGAGCAACAAAGTAGCCGCCATGGGCGCTGATCTCCACGACATCCTCACCGGTGAAGGAATGAGGATTGCGGAAGACCGTCAGGACGACGGTGTCGATTGTTTCACGTGAAACAGGATCGGTCACCGTTCCATAATGGACGGTGTGCGAGGCGGCGCCGGCAGCGGTCATGCTTCCCCGGAAGACGGCATCGGCCGCAGCGAAGGCGTGCTCCCCGCTGATTCTTATAACGGCTATACCACCGATGCCGACGGCCGATGCCGACGGCGGTGGCCAGTGCGGCGATCGTCTCACGTGTGTGTGTCTGCGAATGCATGCGGATACGGAAATTTTTCCAAGATACGAAATAAATTCTTGACAACGGAATGAATAGTTGTATCTTATAAGTGTGTAACCCAGTTGCACTTCGAACGTAACCGCCAGACAGAATGTCCGCATACGACAACCATACAGCGAGCTCTCCGAAACGCACCCGCGTGCGCGCCGTCGCTGTACCTGTGTCCCTCCTTCCGGTGAGCGGCATTATCATTCTGTTGGGGATTACTTTTGCGATTCTACGCCTAACTATTATCGGCTAAGAATTCGCAGAGGTTACTCCCAACACGACATTTCACATTCCACTCTACACGCACCACGTGAGACGATGATCAGGATGTAACCTCTGAAGCAGAGGCTGCGCATTGCTGTTCACTCTTTTCCCGGCAGGTGTGTGATGACCCAACAATCCCCCTCTTCCCCGCAGCGTCCGATGACCGGCGCTGAGATCTTCGTCCGTTCCCTGATCGAAGAGCATGTCGATGTCGTCTTCGGATATCCCGGCGGCGCCGTGATCGGCATCTATGATGCGCTGCACGACATCTCGGACATCAAACATATCCTCACCCGCCACGAACAAGGCGCCGTGCATGCCGCCGAAGGGTACGCCAAGGCGAGCGGCAAGTGCGGCGTCGCCCTCGTCACCTCCGGTCCCGGCGCCACCAACACCGTCACCGGTATCGCCGATGCATACATGGATTCCGTTCCGATCGTCGTCTTCACGGGACAGGTGGCGCTGAAGCTGATCGGCAACGATGCGTTCCAGGAAGCGGATATCGTCGGCATCACGCGTCCGGTGACCAAGCACAACTATCTCGTTCGCGATGTGAACGAACTCGCAGCGACGATCAAAGAAGCATTCTATGTGGCGACCACAGGCCGTCCCGGTCCCGTGCTCGTCGACCTCCCGAAGGATGTGATGGCGATGAAGACGGTCTTCTCCTACCCGAAGTCGGTGAAGATGCGCTCGTACATCCCGCACGCCGAGGGGAATCAGAAACAGCTGGACAAAGCGGTCGCCCTGATCGCCAAGGCGAAGCGTCCGGTGCTCTATGTGGGCGGCGGAACGATCCTCGCCAATGCGGCGGAGGAACTGACGGCGTTCGCGCGGAAGACCAACATCCCGGTGACCACCACGCTGCACGGACTCGGCGCCTTCCCGGAGACGGACGAGCTCTCCATGGGGATGCTCGGCATGCACGGCACGTGGTATTCCAACACCGCCGTCAATTACTGCGACTTGCTCATTGCGGTCGGCGCGCGGTTCGATGACCGGGTGACCGGCAGGACGGATGCGTTCGCGCCGGAGGCGAAGAAGATCCACATCGACATCGATCCCTCCAACATCAGCAAGAACGTGAAGGTGGATGTGCCGATCGTCGGCGACGTGAAGAAGGTATTGCAGCAGCTGCTGCCGCAGGTGACGGCACTGGACACGAAGGACTGGCGCCAGACGATCCGCACCTGGAAAGAGGAACATCCGCTGCGGTACCGCAACGGGAAGTACATCCGAATGCAGCATGTGATCCGGGCGGTCTCCGATGCCACCGGAGGGAACGCGGTGATGGTGAGCGATGTGGGCCAGCACCAGATGTGGATGGCGCAGTTCTTCCGGTACGTGCATCCGCGCACGCACCTGACCAGCGGCGGACTCGGCACGATGGGATTCTCGCTGCCGGCATCGATGGGTGCGGCGTTCGCACGGAGGGATATGCCGGTGATCTCCATGAGCGGCGACGGCGGGTTCCAGATGAACCTGCAGGAGCTGGCAACGATCCGCGAGCACAACGTGCCGGTGAAGATCATCATCCTGAACAACGGCTACCTCGGCATGGTGCGGCAGTGGCAGGAGCTGTTCTGGCGCAAACGGTACTCGCACGTGGAGATGTTCGGTCCGGACTACGTGAAGCTCGCCGAGGCGTACGGCATCCCCGGACTGCGCGCCACGGAGACGCACGAGGTGGAAGGGGTGGTGCAACAGATGCTCGCCACGCAGGGACCGGTGCTGGTGGAGTTCAAAACGGTGAAGGAGGACAATGTGTACCCGATGATCCCGGCAGGGCAGACGTACCATGAGATCATCGACATTCCCAACGACAGCTCCGCGCCGCAGACCGGCGAGCAGGAGAGCGACCTTGAACTGGTGACCATCGCGAAAGGATGACCATGGCAACCGCAGCTGAGACACCGGCCGACCAGGCCGTCCACAAACACACGATCTCCGTCCTGCTGGAGAACAAGTTCGGCGCCCTGAACCGCGTGGCCGGCATGTTCTCCGCCAAGGGGTACAATCTGGAGAGCATCACCGTCGGTCCGACGGAGGATGCGACCGTCTCCCGCATGACCCTGGTGACGAAAGGGGATGATGCCATCATCGAGCAGATCATCAAGCAGCTGAACAAGCTGATCGACACGCTGAAAGTGGTGGATCTGACCTATGAGAGCTTCATGGAGCGCGAGCTGGCGCTCATCAAGATCGCGACCACGGCCGAGAACCGGCCGGAGATCATGCAGATCGTGGAGATCTTCCAGGGGAAGATCATCGATATCAGTCATAAAACGCTGACCGTGGAAGCGACCGGCAGCGGTCAGAAGGTGGATGCCATCATCAAGATGCTGAAGCCGTTCCACATCAAAGAGATCGCGCGTACCGGGCGTGTGGCATTGAAGCGTGAATTTGTAGGAGAGGTCTGATGAAAGAACCGTTCCAGACACAGGAGAACTTCCCGCTGTACGATCCGCGCCATGAGCATGATGCCTGCGGCATCGGGTTCATCGTGAACATCAACGGCGGACGCTCCCACGATGTGATCACGAAGGGGATCGAGATCCTCATCAATCTGACACACCGGGGCGCCTGCGGGTGCGATCCGGAGACGGGGGACGGGGCGGGGATCACCATCCAGATCCCGCATAAGTTCTTCGTGAAGGAATGCCGCAGTCTCGGTATCGCACTGCCGGAGGAGGGGGAGTACGGCGTCGGGATGGTATTCCTGCCGGTGAACCAGGCGTCGAGACTGGTGTGCGAGGGGATCCTGGAGCGCATCGTGCGGGAGGAGGGACTGAGCGTGTTGGGGTGGAGGGATGCTCCCGTCGGTGCGGATGCCATCGGGCGCATCGCGCGCGCCTCGCAGCCTTATATAGAGCAGATCTTCATCCGCCGGGCGGAAGGGATGACGCGCGAGGAGTTCGACCGGAAATTGTACGTGGTACGGAAGCGCGCCGAAGCCGAGCTGTACGCTTCGGAGATCAAGGAGAAGGATTTCTTCTACATCCCGTCGCTCTCGTCCCGCATCATTATCTATAAAGGACTCCTGCTGGCGCCGCAGATCGAACAGTTCTACAGTGAACTGTCCGACACCGACACCGAGAGCGCGCTCTGTCTGGTCCATCAGCGCTTCTCCACGAACACGATGCCGAACTGGCAGCTGGCGCATCCGTTCCGTTTCGTGAGCCACAACGGCGAGATCAACACGATGCGGGGGAATGTGATCTGGATGCACGCACGGCAATCCGTACTGCGGTCCGACCTGTTCGGCGACGACCTGAAGAAATTATTCCCGATCATCCAGCCGGACGGGAGCGATTCCGCCGCACTGGACAACGCGGTGGAGCTGCTCTATCATTCCGGACGGAGTCTGCCGCATGTGATGTCCATGCTCATCCCGGAAGCGTGGAGCATGGATGCCACGATGTCCGCGGAGAAGAAGGCGTTCTACGAATACCACGCATCGCTGATGGAGCCGTGGGACGGTCCTGCCGCCGTAGCATTCACGGACGGCAAAGTGATCGGCGCGACGCTGGACCGGAACGGACTCCGTCCCGCACGCTATGTGGAGACGCACGACGGACTGCTCATCATGGCGTCCGAGACCGGCGTGCTGCCCATCGAACCGGAGCGGGTGAAGACGAAAGGGAGGCTGGAGCCGGGGAAGATGCTGCTGGTAGACCTGGAGCAGAAACGTGTGGTGTTCGACGAGGAGATCAAAGCACAGCTGAGCAGCCGCAAGCCGTACGCCAGCTGGATCAAAGAGAACCAGATCACGCTCGAATCGCTGGCGGAACCGCCGCGCGCGCATGTGCTGAGCGAGAAGGACATCATCCAGCGGCAACGGATGTTCGGGTACAGCGATGAGGATGTACGGATGATCGTCACACCGATGGCGGTGAACGGGGAGGAGCCGGTCGGGTCCATGGGGACCGACACGCCGCTCGCCTGTCTCTCGGACAGGCCGCAGCCGCTCTTCGCCTATTTCAAGCAGCTCTTCGCGCAGGTGACGAATCCTCCCATCGATCCGATCCGCGAGGAGTTCGTGATGTCCCTGACCAGCTACATCGGTACGGAGCGGAACATCCTGGAAGAGACACCGCAGCATTGTCATACATTGAAACTGCAGCATCCCATCCTGACGAACATGGAACTGGAGAAGCTCCGCCGCGTGTCGCAGGGTGATTTTCTCTCCACCACACTGCCGATGCTGTTCCGGGTGAACGGGGGAGAGCAGGAACTGGAACGGGCGCTGGACGGACTCTGCCGCCGCGCATCGCTCGCCATCGAGTCCGGTTACTCTATTCTTATCCTCTCGGACCGCGGTCCGGATGAGGAATATGCGCCGATCCCGAGCCTGCTGGCATTGACGGCGGTGCACAATCATCTGGTGCGCGAGAAGACCCGCACCCAGGTGGCGCTGGTGGTGGAATCGGGCGAGCCGCGCGAGGTGATGCATTACTGTCTGCTGATCGGATACGGCGCCAGCGCGGTGAACCCGTACCTGGCGATCGAGACGATCGAGGACCTGGCGAACAAAGGGCGGCTTTCGAAGGATGTTACGGCAGAATACGCCATTAAGAATTATAAGAAGGCGGTCGGCAAAGGACTGCTGAAGGTCTTCTCCAAAATGGGTATCTCCACGCTGCAGAGCTACCGTGGCGCGCAGATCTTCGAGGTGATCGGATTGAACAAAGCAGTGGTGGAGAAGTACTTCAACGGCACTTCCTCCCGCATCGAAGGGATCGGATTGGAAGTGCTGGTGGAGGAGGCGCGCCGGAAGCATGCCTTCGCCTTCCAGCCGTTCTCCAATGCGGACACCGATCTCGATCTGGGCGGGAACTATCATTTCCGCATCAACGGTGAGCGTCATCTGCTCAATCCGACGACCATCACCAAGTTGCAGCAGTCGGTCCGCAAACGGGACTACAAGACGTTCAAGGAGTTCTCCGCGGTGATGAACGACCAGAACCGCGAGTTCTTCACACTGCGCGGACTGATGGAGTTCAAAGAGGGAACGCGGAGCGTCCACATCGAGGATGTGGAGCCGGCGAAGCAGATCGTGAAGCGGTTCGTCACCGGTGCGATGTCCTTCGGTTCCATCAGTAAAGAAGCGCATGAGACGATCGCCGTGGCGATGAACCGCATCGGCGGAAAATCCAACACCGGAGAGGGAGGGGAGGACGAGGAACGGTTCCGCAGCGACACGAACGGCGACCTGCGCCGCAGCGCCATCAAACAGGTGGCATCCGGACGCTTCGGCGTGACGGCGAACTACCTGGTGAATGCGGACGAGATCCAGATCAAGATCGCGCAGGGAGCGAAACCGGGCGAGGGGGGACAGCTGCCGGGATTCAAGGTCGATTCCGTCATCGCGAAGACGCGGCATTCCATCGCCGGCGTAGGACTCATTTCGCCGCCGCCGCATCACGATATCTATTCCATCGAGGATCTGGCGCAGCTCATCTACGACCTGAAGAACGTCAATCCCATCGCGCGCATCTCGGTGAAATTGGTCTCCGAGGTCGGCGTCGGCACGGTCGCTGCCGGCGTGGCGAAGGCGCATGCGGATATGATCCTGATCAGCGGCGACAACGGCGGCACCGGTGCATCGCCGCTCACGTCCATCAAACATGCCGGCGTGCCGTGGGAGCTCGGTCTGGCCGAGACGCAGCAGGTGCTGGTGATGAACGACCTGCGGAGCCGTGTGCGGCTGCAGACGGACGGTAAGCTGCAGACCGGCCGTGATGTGGTGATCGCCGCATTGCTCGGTGCGGAGGAGTTCGGGTTCGCCACCACACCGCTCATCGCCATGGGCTGCATCATGATGCGCAAGTGCCACCTGAACACCTGTCCGGTCGGCATTGCCACACAGGATGCGGAGCTGCGGAAGAAGTTCGCCGGGACGCCGGAGCATGTGATCAACTTCTTCTTCTTCATCGCGGATGAGGTCCGCGAGATCATGGCGAAGCTCGGCTTCCGGACCATCGACGAGATGATCGGCCGCGTGGACATGCTGCAGCAGCGGAAGGATGTGGACCACTGGAAGGCGAAGGGGATCGATCTCTCCGCCATCCTGCATCAGCCGACGGTGCCGCTGCGCATCGGACGGCGCTGCACCATCTCGCAGGACCATGGTCTGAACGAAGCGCTGGACTATCAATTGCTGGAACAGACGAAGCCGGCGCTCGAGGAGAAGAAGCCGGTCGAACTGTCGCTTCCCATCCGCAACGTGCACCGCACGGTCGGCGCGCTGCTGAGCGGACGCATCGCCAAATACTACGGCGCGGCAGGACTGCCGGAGAACACCATCACCATCAACTTCACCGGTTCTGCCGGACAGAGCTTCGGTGCGTTCCTCTCCAAAGGGGTCACGCTGAAGCTGGAAGGGGATGCGAACGATTACGTCGGTAAAGGACTCTCCGGCGGCACCATCATCATCGCGCCGCCGAAGAACTCCACCTTCGTTCCGGAGGACAACTCCATTGTCGGCAACGTGGTGCTCTACGGCGCTACGAGCGGCGAGGCGTTCTTCTCCGGCAAAGGGGGCGAACGGTTCGCGGTGCGCAATTCCGGAGCGACGGTTGTCGTGGAATCGGTCGGTGCGAACGGCTGCGAGTACATGACGAACGGCATCGTGGTCGTCCTCGGCAGAACCGGCAAGAACTTCGCCGCGGGCATGTCCGGCGGTTTCGCATACGTGCTGGATGAGGACGGCGAATTCGCCGCGAAGATGTGCAACCGCTCCATCGTCGATCTGGACCCGCTGACTCCGGAGGATGAGATCCTCGTGAAAGGACTCATCGGGAAACATGTGGCATACACCGGCAGCAGAAGGGGCGACAGGATCCTGAACGGGTGGGCCGAGTTCCGGACCAGGTTCGTCAAAGTGTTCCCGCATGATTATAAGCGCGTCCTGAACGCCGCACGCAAACAACAGGAGGTGGTGCATGGGTAAGCCGACAGGATTCCTCGAATATACGCGGGAAGTGCCGCAGCGCCGACCCGTTGCCGACCGGTTGAACGACTGGCGCGATGTGTACCAGCCTTTCACCGAAGAGAAGGTGAAGACGCAGGGGGCGCGCTGCATGGATTGCGGCGTTCCGTTCTGCCAGACCGGCTGTCCGGTCACGAACGTCATCCCGCACTGGAACGACCTCGTCTACCGGGACCGGTGGGAGGAGGCGGTCCGTGTGCTGCATTCCACCAACAATTTCCCGGAATTCACCGGACATGTCTGTCCCGCCCCGTGTGAAGCAGCCTGCGTCCTGGGGATCAACGAACCGCCGGTCACCATCAAAGTGGTGGAGCGGACGATCATCGAGCATGCGTTCGCCAACGGCTGGATCAAGCCGGAACCGCCGAAGAAGCGGAGCGGCAAGACGGTCGCCGTGATCGGTTCCGGTCCCAGCGGACTTGCGGCGGCGCAGCAGCTGAACCGCGCCGGACACCGCGTGACGGTGTACGAGAAGAACGACCGTGTGGGCGGACTGCTCCGTTACGGCATCCCCGATTTCAAATTCGAGAAACATCTGCTGGACCGCCGTATCGCACAGCTGCAGGCGGAAGGGATCGTCTTCACCACTAATACGAATGTCGGTGTGACCATCTCCGTGGAGGAACTGCGCCGTTCGTATGATGCTGTGCTGCTGTGCGGCGGTGCCGAATCGCCGCGCGATCTTTCTATTCCCGGCCGCGAACTGAAGGGGATCCACTTCGCAATGGAGTTCCTGCCGCAGCAGAACCGCCGCAATGCAGGGGACAAGACCGATGCGGCGAAGGATATCGTTGCCACCGGCAAGCGCGTAGTGATCATCGGCGGCGGCGACACCGGTGCGGATTGTCTCGGCACCAGTCTGCGTCAGAACGCAGCGTCGGTCCACCAGTTCGAGATCATGCCGAAACCGCCACTGGAACGGGCCGCATCGACACCGTGGCCCCAGTGGCCGCTCCAGCTGCGGACGGAGAGTTCGCATGAAGAAGGAGGGGTGCGGGAATGGGCGATGACGACAACACGCTTTGAAGGCGATGCGGAAGGCCGGGTGACGAAACTGCACGGCGTTCGGGTCGGACCGCCGCCGCACTTCACGCCGGTGACCGGTTCGGAGTTCACGATGGATGCCGATCTGGTGCTGCTGGCGATGGGATTCAACGGACCGAGCAAGAACGGATTGCTGGATGAGCTCGGTGTGGCGCTCGATGCGCGCGGGAACGTCTCGACGGACCGCGAGTACATGAGTTCCATTCCCGGCATCTTCGCTGCCGGTGATATGCGCCGCGGCCAGTCGCTGGTCGTGTGGGCCATCAGCGAAGGACGCAAAGCGGCGAAGAGTGTCGACAAATTCCTGATGGGCGTTTCCACGCTTCCGTAAGAAGGACCGATGATGAAATCTCTGAACCAGTTTGTGTGGGTCGCACTGTTCTTCGCCGTGCCGATGCTCTCTGCCCAGCAGAAGAGCGGCAGCAGCATCGTTGTGCAGCTGAACGGCATCAAGGCGCCGATCGGACAGGTGCTGCTGAGTCTGTTCAATGCACCGGAAGGGTTCCCGACACATCCGGAGAAAGCGTTCCGCTGGAAGACGGCAACAGTGACCTCCAATTCGATCATCATCAGTCTGGACGGGCTGCCGCCCGGACCATATGCCATCGCGGTGGTGCATGATGAGAATTCGAACAATGTGATGGACACCGACTGGCTCGGTCTGCCGGAAGAGGAGTACGGTATCTCCAACAACGTGACCGGCGTTGTGCCGCCGAGTTTCGACGAGGCGCGGTTCATCGTCTCCGAAAAGCGCGACACGATCCGCATCGACATGCATCCATAGTCCAAGGAACGAAGAAAGGCCGTGTATGAAACGAACAGCATTGCTCATCATCATCCTCTCGCTCTCCCTGCAGTCGTCCCCCGCTCAGGGGAAGCAGAGCATGACCATTTCCATCAACGGTCTCCGTGAAGCGAAAGGACAGGTGATGGTCTTCGTCTATAACAATGCCGATGATTTCCCGACGAAACGGGATAAGGCGTTCCGCGCGAAGAAAGTGCCGGTCACCGGGGCGGCGATAGAGGTGACGTTCGACGATGTTCCGGACGGGACGTACGGCGTGGCGGTCTATCATGACGAGAACATGAACGACAAGATGGACCGCAGCTGGTACGGAATGCCGAAGGAAGGCTACGGCGCTTCGAATGATGCAAAAGGCTCGTTCGGTCCGCCGTCGTTCGACGATGCGAAGTTCACGTTCCCGGCAGCAACGAAATCGATACCGATCATCATTCATTATTAAGAAGGAACAGCACCATGGCAATGATCAATTTTGGCGGCACCGTTGAAGAGGTCGTCACCCGCGAAGAATATCCGCTGGAGAAAGCAAAAGCATTCCTGAAGGACGAAGTAGTGGCCATCATCGGCTACGGTCCGCAGGGGTACGGGCAATCCCTGAACATGCGCGACAACGGCATTAATGTGATCGTCGGGCAGCGCAAAGGGGGACAGGGGTGGAACGACGCGGTGCGCGATGGCTGGGTGGAAGGGAAGAACCTCTTTCCGGACATCGAAGAAGCGATCCGCAAGGCGACCATCGTGCAGTATCTGCTCTCCGATTCCGGGCAGAAACAGCAGTGGGAAACGGTCAAAAAGAACCTGAAAAAGGGGCAGGCGCTCTATTTCTCGCATGGATTCTCGGTGGTCTTCAAAGACCAGACGAATGTCGTTCCGCCCGCCGATGTGGACGTTGTGCTGGTCGCCCCAAAGGGAAGCGGACGGACCGTCCGGAGCAATTTCCTGGCAGGAAGCGGCATCAATGCCAGTTTTGCGGTCTTCCAGGATGCTACCGGGAAAGCGCGTGAGCGTGCCATCGCCTGCGGTATCGCCATCGGTTCCGGATACCTGTTCCCGACCACGTTCGAGAAGGAAGTGCTCTCCGATCTGACCGGCGAGCGCGGCGTGCTGATGGGAGCGATCGCAGGACTGATGAAAGCACAGTACGATGTGCTGCGCCAGATGGGACATTCGCCGAGCGAAGCGTTCAACGAAACGGTGGAGGAAGCGACGCAGAGTCTCTATCCGCTCGTCGGCAAGTACGGCATGGACTGGATGTTCGCCGCCTGTTCCGTCACCGCACAGCGCGGTGCGCTGGACTGGGCGAAGAAATTCGAAACGGCGAACCGTCCGCTCTTCGAACTGCTCTACCGCGATGTGCAGTACGGCGTGGAGACGAAACGCGTCCTCGATTCCACCAGTGCGCCGGATTACCGCGCCACGCTGCAGAAGGAGCTGGATGAGTGGAAGAACTCCGAGATGTGGAAAGCGGGAGAGGCCGTGCGAGGCTTGCGCCCGGAGAACTGGAAGAAATAGAAGCAAAGTCGAAAGTCAAAAGTGAAAAGTTAACGTGGAGAAATACAAGAGAGCGTTGAGAAGTTGTGGAGTAAGTGAGTCATTGAGTCGTTGAGATTTATTTCTCACACACTCACATACTCACCGACTCAAATACTATACTGTGATGAATACAAAGATCTTCACATACGATACTACGCTGCGGGACGGTACGCAGGGAGAGGAAGTCTCCTTCTCCGCCGAGGACAAGATCAAGATCGCAAAGCGGCTTGATGCGTTCGGCATCGATTACATCGAAGGAGGGTGGCCCGGTTCCAATCCGAAGGATATGGAATTCTTCGAGAAGGCGCGGAGCGTACGCTTCACGCATGCGAAGATCGCCGCCTTCGGCAGCACCCGCCGCGCGAAGAACCGCGTTGAGGAAGATGCGAACATCAAAGCGCTCATCGATGCGCAGACGCCGGTGGTGACCATCTTCGGCAAGACGTGGCTGCTCCATGTGAAGGAAGCGCTGCAGATCACCGAAGAGGAGAATCTGGAGATCATCGCCGACTCCGTTGCCTATCTGAAGAAGAACGGCAAGGAGGTAGTGTACGATGCGGAACACTTCTTCGACGGATACAAGTCCGATGCTGCGTATGCCGTGAAGACACTCCTGGCCGCGCAAACTTCCGGTGCGGATGTGATCGTCCTCTGTGACACCAACGGCGGCACGATGCCGTGGGAGGTCTCCGCGATGGTCGCCGCCGTGAAGCAGCAGCTGTCGGTACCGGTCGGCATCCACACGCACAACGACTGCGAGCTGGGAGTTGCGAATGCGCTGGCCGCGGTGCAGCAGGGAGCGGTGCATGTGCAGGGGACCATCAACGGGTACGGCGAGCGGTGCGGCAATGCGAACCTCTGCTCCATCATCCCGAATCTTGCATTAAAAATGGACGCAGAGACGGTCGGAGCGGAACAGCTCAAGAAACTGACCGAACTTTCCCGCTATGTGAGCGAGCTTGCCAACCTGAAGCACCGCAAGAACATGGCGTTCGTCGGTGAGAGCGCGTTCGCGCACAAGGGCGGCGTGCATGTCAGCGCGGTGATGAAGACCCCGAAGACCTACGAGCATATCGAACCGGAACTCATCGGGAACGTCCGCCGTGTGCTTGTCTCCGACCTGTCCGGACGGAGCAACGTGCTCTATAAAGCAGAGGAGCTGGGCCTGAAGATCGATGACCGCTCGCCGGCCGCACAGGCGGTGGTGGAAGAGCTTAAGGCGATGGAGCATTTCGGATACTACTTCGAGGACGCCGAAGCATCGTTCGAACTGCTGGTGAAGAAACATACCGGCGAAATGAAGAAACTGTTCGAGCTGGAGCGGTTCAAGATCAGCATCCACAAGGATTCCAACGACAGCGATGCACGGAGCGAGGCGATGATCAAAGTGCGGGTGGGCGACGAGACCGAGATCACCGCCGCTGAGGGGAACGGTCCCGTGAACGCAATGGATACAGCCCTTCGGAAGGCCCTGGAACGCTTCTATCCCGAGCTGAAAGAGATCCAATTGACCGATTATAAGGTCCGCGTGCTCGATTCGCAGAACGCCACAGCGGCGAAAGTGCGCGTGCTGATCGAAACAAAGAACGGAACATCATCCTGGAACACCGTCGGCGTCTCGTCCGATGTGGTCGATGCCAGCTGGAAAGCGCTGGTCGACTCCATTACCTATCACCTTTTAAAGAAGAAAGCATAGTAGGCGCACCATGATCATCGTCCTGAAACCCGGAACCAAGAAAGAAGAATACGACCACATCCTGGAGCGCGTGAAGGAATACGGCTTCAAACCGCATCCCATCGTCGGCGAGGAGCGGACCGTCGTTGCCTGTGTCGGCGATGAACGGGGCAAGGCACAGCTGCAGCAGCTGGAATCGCTCGAGTATGTGGAGAATGTCGTTCCGATCCTGAAACCGTTCAAGCTGGCGAGCAAGGAGACCAAACCGCGTTCCATCGTGAAGGTGGGGGACCTGCAGATCGGCGGGGACCAGTTCGTGGTGATCGCGGGACCCTGCTCCGTGGAGTCGCGGGACCAGATCATCCTCAGTGCGGAACTGGTGAAGAAAGCGGGTGCACAGATGCTCCGCGGCGGTGCATTCAAACCGCGTACCTCGCCGTACTCGTTCCAGGGACTGGAAGAAGAGGGACTGAAACTGCTCGCCGAAGCGCGCGAGAAGACCGGTCTGCCGTTCGCAACGGAAGTGATCTCGCCGGGTGATGTGGCGCTCGTCGCGAAATATTCGGACATGCTGCAGATCGGCGCACGCAACATGCAGAACTTCGCTCTCTTGAAGGAGGTCGGCAAGACGAAGCGTCCCGTGCTGCTGAAGCGCGGCATGTCCAGCACCTATAAGGAGCTGCTGATGTCCGCCGAGTATGTGATGTCCCAGGGGAATTACGATGTCGTCCTCTGCGAGCGCGGCATCCGCACGTTCGAGGATTACACGCGCAACACGTTCGATCTGACCGCCGTGCCGGCGCTGAAGGAGATGTCCCATCTGCCGGTGATCGTCGATCCGAGCCACGGCACCGGCATCCGCAGTCTCATCACGCCGATGGCGAAAGCCGCGGTGCCGGTCGGTGCGGACGGACTCATCATCGAAGTGCATCCGAATCCGGAGAAGGCATTCTCGGACGGCGCACAATCCCTGATGCCGGAACAGTTCTCCAAACTGATGGACGAGATACGGAAGTATCTGCCGCTGGAAGAGAAACACTTGTAAAAAAGAGTAGATAAGGTACTAGGCATTAGGTGTTAGGTATTAGGTACAACCAGTGACACAAGAAACCTTACGCTGAACATAGCTTCTCTCTATTGTAAAGGCGTTTATGAACAACCGAATATTCATTTTTGATACGACGCTGCGCGACGGTGAACAATCCCCGGGCGCCAGCATGAACTTCAACGAGAAGATCCGCATGGCGCGACAGCTGGAGCGTCTGCAGGTGGATGTGATCGAAGCGGGATTCCCGATCGCGAGCGAAGGGGATTTCGAATCGGTGAAGGAGATCGCGAAGCAGATCCGCACCGTGTCGGTGGCGGGATTGTGCCGCGCGAACTTCAATGACATCGATCGCGCATGGGAAGCGCTCCAGTACGCCGCACAGCCGCGCATTCATACGTTCATCGCCACGTCGGACATCCATCTGAAATACAAGCTCAAGAAGTCCCGCGAGGAGGTGCTGGACCAGGCGGTCGCCGCCGTGCGCCGTGCGAAGTCGTACTGCCAGGATGTTGAGTTCTCCTGCGAGGATGCGTCGCGGAGCGATATCGACTTCCTCTGCCGCATCGTGGAAGCGGCCATCGCCGAAGGAGCAACGGTCATCAATATTCCCGATACGGTCGGCTATTCCGTGCCGGAGGAGTACGGCGCCATCATCCGCACGCTGACGCAGCGGGTACCGAACATCGCGAATGCCGTGCTGAGCGTCCATTGCCACGATGATCTGGGACTGGCGGTCGCCAATTCCCTGGCCGGCGTGATGAACGGTGCGCGGCAGATCGAGTGCACGGTGAACGGCATCGGCGAACGGGCCGGCAATGCATCGCTGGAGGAGATCGCCATGGCGATCCGCACACGCGGAGAAGTACTCAACGCAGCCACGAATATCGTCACCGAGGAGATCTACAAGTCCAGCAAACTGCTGATTTCATTGACCGGAATGCATGTCCAGCGGAACAAGGCGATCGTCGGAGATAATGCCTTCGCCCACGAGGCAGGCATCCATCAGGACGGGATGCTGAAGAATCCGCTCACCTATGAGATCATGACCCCGGCGAGCGTCGGCATCAAGCACAGCACATTGGTGCTCGGCAAGCATTCGGGCCGCCATGCACTGAAGCAGCGGTACGAGGAGCTCGGCTATCAGCTCTCCACGGAAGAGCTGGAGAAGGCCTACACGCTCTTCTCCGCATTGGCGGATGAGAAGAAACAGGTGTTCGATGACGACCTGGTCGCCATCCTGCAGGACGAGCTCTCGTCCCCGGAGGAGACCTATAAGATCGAAACACTCCAGGTGACCAGCGGCGTGAATGTAGTGCCGACGGCGACAGTCGGATTGAGAAAGGGAGGGGAGTTCTTCCAGGATTCCTCCACCGGCGACGGTCCCGTCGACGCTGCCTACCGCGCCATCGGCCGTATCACCGGCATCAAGACCGAACTGCTCGATTATTCTATCAAGTCCGTTTCCTGGGGACAGGATGCCATTGGTGAGGTGTTCGTGAAGATCGCCATCGATGGCTATGTGTTCAACGGCCGCTCGGCGAGCACGGATGTCATCACCGGGAGCGTGAAAGCATATGTGAATGCCATCAACCATGCGGTCTCTGCACGGTTCCGTAAACAGCAATCGTCCGGCGAGAACGTCGGAGTGTAAATAAAAGGACAATCATGACCATAACAGAAAAAATCCTCGCACAACATTCCGGCCGAACATCGGTGAGCCCCGGTGACAACGTCTGGATCGATGTGGACGTTCTGATGACGCACGATGTGTGCGGTCCGGGAACGTTCGGCATTTTCAAACGGGAGTTCGGACAGGATGCCAAGGTGTGGGACAAGGAGAAGCTCGTCGTCATCCCGGACCATTACATCTTCACGAAGGACATGCATGCCAACCGCAACATCCAGATCCTCCGCGATTTTGCGAAGGAGCAGGACCTTCCGCATTACTTCGATGTCGGCACCGACCGCTACAAAGGTGTCTGCCACGTTGCGATGCCGGAGGAGGGATTCACGCGTCCCGGTGAAGTGCTCTTCGGTACCGATTCGCACACCTGTACCGCCGGCGCATTCGGCGAGTTCGCCACCGGCATCGGCAATACGGATGCAGCGTTCGTCCTCGGCACCGGGAAACTGTGGGTGAAGGTCCCGGAGACGATGAAGTTCATCTTCGACGGAGAGATGCCGAAGTATCTCATGGCGAAGGACCTCATCCTGGCGGTGATCGGCAGGATCGGTGTGGACGGCGCCACGTACCGCGCGATGGATTTCTGCGGTACCACCGTCGATGCGATGACGATGGAGGACCGGATGACCCTCTGCAACATGGTGATCGAAGCGGGAGGGAAGAACGGCATCTGCGCGCCGGACAAGACCACGACCGACTACGTCCGCGCCCGCACGAACAAACAGTTCGAATGCTTCTATAATGATGACGATGCGAAGTACCATTCCGTCCACCGCTTCAATGTACGGGAGATCGAACCGACCGTCGCGAAACCCCACTCGCCGGACAACAAAGCGGCGGTGAGCGAAGTGGCCGGCACCCGTCTGGACCGTGCGTACATCGGCAGCTGCACCGGCGGCAAGATCTCGGATTTCATCGCGGCAGCAGAGGTGATGTACGGCGAGAAGGTGAAGATCGATACGTTCATCGTCCCGGCAACGACCGAAGTGGCGAAGCAGATCCGCACGCTGAAGGTGAAGGACAAGACCGTCATGCAGATCTTCGAAGAGGCGGGCTGCCGCATCGGCGATTCGTCCTGCGCGGCGTGCCTGGGCGGACCGTCCGACACCTTCGGCCGTCTGAACAACGCCGAGGTCTGCATCTCGTCCACCAACCGGAACTTCCCGGGGCGGATGGGATCGAAGAAATCGCAGGTGTACCTCGCGTCGCCGTACACCGTCGCCGCATCGGCGCTGCGGGGTGTCATCACCAGTCCCCGCGAATTCTTCGAGTGATGCCGGCGCCGGAAAAGTGATGTTCGCCATCGTTTTTTCCCGTATATTTCAGGTGAAGAACAGACCATCTCTCTCACCACGGGAACAGCAATGCGTTGGTATATTCACTCCAAAATACATAAAGCGACCGTCACGGAGGCGGACATCAATTACGTCGGCAGCATCACCATCGACGAGGACCTGATCGAACGGACCGGGCTCCACGAAGGGGAACGGGTGCTGGTCACGAGCAATTCCTCCGGCGCACGGCTGGAGACCTATGTGATCCGCGGACAGCGGAATTCCGGCGTGATCTGCATGAACGGCGCCGCCGCGCACCTCATCAAACAGGGGGAGGAGATCATCATCATGGGCTTCGAACTGTCCGATGTCCCGGTGAAGCCGACCATGATCCTGGTGGACAAGGACAACAAGTTCGTTCAGTATCTCTAAGTACAACGAGTGACCAACATCGGACCTTCGGATGCGGGATGCACTCCGAAGGTCTTTTTATTTCTACCGCACGGAATTTCACAGTTCAAGGAGCACTATGGAAGCCATCATCACCGGAAGAGCGTTCGTGCTCGGCAACGACATCGATACGGACCAGATCATCCCTGCCGCGCACCTCGTCTACAAGCTGGACGATCCGGACGAGAAGAAGAACTACGGAAAGTACGCGTTCTCCGGCGTCCCGATCGAACAATCCGGACTGCCGCAGGGGAATATCCCGTTCATCAGGGAGGGGAACTGGCAGAGCGAGTATACCATCGTCATCGGCGGCAAGAACTTCGGCTGCGGGTCGTCCCGTGAGCATGCACCGTTCGCCCTGCAGGTGGCCGGCATCCGGGCGGTGATCGCCGAGAGCTATGCGCGCATCTTCTACCGCAACTCCATCGACGGCGCCTTTATCGCCCCGTTCGAAACGACGCACGCGCTGGTGAAAGAGGTCCGCACCGGCGATGACCTGGAGCTGGACACGACGAAAGGGATCCTGAAGAACCGCACACAGGGGAAGGAATATCAGCTGAGCCCGCTCGGCGATGTGGAACACATCCTGCGCAGCGGAGGGATCTTCGAATATGCACGGCAGTCGGGGATGTTGAAACGGTAAAAAAAAGTCAAAAGTCAAAAGTTAAAAGTGAAATGGGAGGGAAGAGGGTGAAGGGAGGACAACGATCATGAGGGAGCAATGCTGAACAAATCGATCGCTATCATCGGCGCCGGCAATATGGGAACGGCGCTCATCCGCGGCATTCTAAGTGCGAAGCTGACCGGCGCGAAACGGATCTACGCCAGCGGCACGCGCATCGAGAAGCTGCAGGGACTTGCGGCGGAGTACGGCATCAACGTCACCACGAACAATGCGGACGCGGCGAAGCATGCGGACATCGTCATCCTCTGCGTGAAGGCCTCGGTGATCCGCGGTGTGCTGGACGGGATGCTCAAGTCGCTCCACAAAGGACAGCTCGTCATCTCCATCGCGGCCGGCGTTACGACCGGTTCCATGGAGAAGATCATTGGACGCAGCGTGCCGGTGGTCCGCTGCATGCCGAACATCGCCTCCACGGTCGGACTCGGCTCCACCGCCATCGCGTTCGGTGCGCATGTGCATACAGCGCAGCACGACATTGCGATCAGGATCTTCGAAGCGGTCGGCGATGTGGTGGTGGTCGGCGAACAGCATCTGGATGCCGTGACCGGACTCAGCGGCAGCGGACCCGCGTACATCTATATGGTGATCGAAGCGCTCATCGACGGCGGCGTGAAGATGGGACTGCCGCGCGACATCTCCACGAAGCTCGCCATCCAGACGGTGCTCGGCTCCGCGAAACTGGTGAAGGAATCGAACGTGCATCCGGCCATCCTGCGGGACCAGGTGACGACGCCGGGCGGAACGACCATCAACGCCATCCACGAACTCGAATCGCACGGACTCCGCTCCATGCTCATCGATGCAGTGGCGACCGCGACCCGGCGCTCTAAGGAGCTGTCGGAACTGATCAACAAGAACTAATGGAAAGAAACACGGGAGATTGAATCATTGAATCAATGAGTCAATGATTCAATTCCTTTTTTTTACATCCATCTTTCATATGAATAAAAAAATCACGGTCATCCCCGGCGACGGTATCGGTAAAGAGGTCGTTGAAGGGGCATTGCAGGTCCTGAACGTTGTTGCCAAGAAATTCAGTCATCAGTTCGAATACGAGTTCGCACTGGCGGGCGGCGCCGCGCTGGATGCCGCCGGTATCCCGCTCCCCGAAGCGACACTCACCTCCGCCAGATCGAGCGATGCAGTGCTGCTGGGGGCGGTCGGGGGACCGAAATGGGACGCAAATCCTCAGCATTTGAAGCCGGAACGGGCCTTATTGGGCCTCCGGAAAGAGTTAGGGCTCTACGCCAATATCCGTCCGGCAAAGATCTATTCCGCACTGGTCGATGCCTCTTCCCTCAAAAAGGAAGTGGTGGAAGGGGTGGACATCATCGTGGTACGCGAGCTGACCGGCGGACTCTATTTCGGGAAGCCGAGCGGGTTCGAACAGCGGAACGGCGAAGAGGTCGGCTTCAACACCATGCTCTATTCCGAATCCGAAGTGCGGCGTATCGCACGTTCCGCCTTCGAGATCGCGCGCAAGCGGTCCAAAAAGGTGTGTTCCGTGGATAAGGCGAACGTGCTGGAGACATCGCAGCTCTGGCGGAAGGTGGTCATCGAATCGGCGAAGGAATTCCCGGATGTGGAACTGAGTCATATGTATGTGGACAACTGTTCCATGCAGCTCATCCGCAATCCGAAACAGTTCGATGTGATCGTCACCGAGAATCTCTTCGGCGACATCCTGAGCGATGAGGCGGCGATGCTCACCGGCTCCATCGGCATGCTCGCATCCGCCTCGCTCGGCGGCTCCGTTGCGATGTACGAGCCGGTGCACGGCAGCGCACCGGATATCGCCGGACAGAACAAAGCGAACCCGATCGCCACCATCGCATCCGTTGCGATGATGCTGAAGTACTCCTTCGGTCTCTCCGCGGAATCCGATGCCATCGAGAACGCCATCGAGAAGGTGCTGAGCGCCGGGTTCCGCACCGGCGATATCCACACAGAAGGGATGACGCTGCTCGGAACGAAGGAGATGACGGCGAAGATCATCGAATCCATATAACAACGAAGAACGAAGATACCAATGCTGACAATGAAATTCGGCGGCACGTCCGTCGGTGATGTGCCAAGATTACAAGAGGTCGTGTCCATCGTCCGTCAGTTCCTCGGCGAACAGCCGGTGGTCGTCGCTTCGGCGATGGGAGGACTGACGAACGTCCTGCTCGATACTGCGCAGAAAGCGGTGGAGCGAAGGACCGGTGAGGTGAACAATGCCGTGGCCGCCATCCAGGACCGTCATCTGAAGATCGCCAACACGCTGGTGCAGGATTACCCGCGCCGTGCCGCACTCATCGCCGCACAGCAGGAGATGATCGACGACCTCTCCAACTTCTATCAGGGCGTGGCGCTCCTCCGCGAACTCTCTCCGCGGTCGCTCGACTCCATCGCTGCCTTCGGCGAACTCCTCTCGTGCCGGCAGATCGCCACCATTTTGGAGGACAGCGGTATACCGGCGAAGTTCATCGATGCCCGCACGCTGGTGCGGACCGATGACCAGTTCGGCGAAGCGAACATCGATTTTGCGGTCACCGAACCGGCGCTCCATGCCGCCCTTGTGCCGCTCGTGCAGCAGGGGATCGTTCCGGTCGTGACCGGGTTCATCGCCTCCACAGCGGAGGGGATCACCACCACCATCGGACGCAGCGGTTCGGACTACACCGGTTCTGTGGTCGGCGCAGCGGTGAACAGCAGCGAGATCTGGATCTGGACCGATGTGGACGGTGTGATGACCGCAGATCCGCGCAACGTGAACGGTGCAAAAGTGCTCAAAGAGATATCCTACCGCGAGGCAGCGGAGATGAGTTATTTCGGAGCGAAGGTGATCCATCCCAAAACGATGGTTCCGGCGATCGAGAAGAAGATCCCCATCCGCATCAAGAATACGTTCAACCCGTCCCACCACGGCACGCTCATCTCTGCTTCGCCGGACAACGGCGGCACCTGGGCGAAGACGGTCACCTCCATCAACGATCTGGCGATCATCGCCATCGAAGGGAACGGGATGATCGGCGTTCCGGGTGTTTCCGGACGTATCTTCACCGCGCTCGCCCGCGCGCAGGTGAACGTGATGATGATCTCGCAGGCATCGTCCGAACACAATGTGTGCATCATTGTCCCGAAGAAGGACAGCGCGCACGGATTGAAGACGCTCCGTGAGGAATTCAGCATCGACATCGCCAAGAAGATCATCGACGACATCACCATGCGCGGACCGGTCTCCATTGTTGCCGTGGTGGGCGAAGGGATGATCGGCTCCAAAGGGATCGCCGGCAAGACCTTCTCCGCCGTAGCGCAGGCTGATGTGAACATTATTGCCATCGCGCAGGGTTCATCCGAACTCAATATCTCGTTCGTGGTGGAGCAGAACGAAGCCAAAAAAGCGGTCCAGGCAGTGCATGACGCGTTCCATCTCTGACAGGATGGAAAAAGAGGCCATTTTTATGGAGAAA
This sequence comes from Bacteroidota bacterium, assembly GCA_013361065.1. Taxonomy (GTDB): domain Bacteria; phylum Bacteroidota; class Ignavibacteria; order UBA10030; family UBA8401; genus UBA8401. Next base: position 4,384 of record JABWAK010000032.1, on the reverse strand, counting down.
TACAAAAGTATCGGCTGTTCCTATTACGATCAGATCGAAGCGTACGCCGTGAAACGGACAGTGTGCGAAGTATTGTACAATGACGGGGAAGAGAAGCGGACCTCCGGGCTCATCGTTGATGTGTTCGCAAAGGACGGGGCGGAATACTTGCGGATGGAGAACGGCACGCTCATCCGGTTGGACCATCTTGTGTCGATCAACGGAGAAGCTGTGAAGTATTCTTGCTAAGTAAAATAAAAGTGTATCTATTGGATTATTGATTCATTGAATCATCGGCTCAATGGAAAAAACAACAACATGACTATGACATCTCTCTTAAAAAGCATTGACAGCGGGAAAGAATATCCGCTCAACGAAGTCCGCTTCACTGCGGACAACGGTGAGCTGCTGGATGTTCAGCACGATCTGGAAGGACTGAAGAAGCAGTTCGGACTTTCCAAAGAGTATTTCTCGCAGAAACGCGCGCTGCTGAACGGCCAGCCGACCGGCGGAGTGTGGCATTTCAAGGAGCTGGTGCTGCCGTCCATCCCCGACCAGGAGGTCGTTTCCAAACAGGAGGGGAACACCCGTCTCTACCGCAGCAAGAAGATCTCTTCGTGGCTCGGATTGAACAGCGACAAGTTCTTTTTGAAGCATGAAGGAGAGAATCCGACCGGCTCATTTAAAGATCGCGGCATGACCGTCGCCATCACCATGGCGAAGCACTTGCAGCAGAAAGCGGTCACCTGCGCTTCCACCGGCAACACCTCCGCGTCACTCGCAGCATACGCGTCCGAAGCGGATCTGACCGGCATCGTCCTTATCCCGAAAGGGAACGTGGCGGTCGGCAAGATCTCGCAGGCACTTGCGTACGGCACGAAGACGCTCGTGGTGAACGGCGATTTTGATGACTGCATGCGTATGATCCGTGAAGCGCAGGAGAAACTCTCCGCCTATCCGCTCAATTCCATCAACCCGTTCCGGCTGGAAGGGCAGAAGACCATCATCTGGGAGATCCTGCTGCAGCGGAACTGGCAGGTGCCGGACTGGATCGTCTTCCCGGGCGGGAACCTCGGCAACACGAGCGCGTTCGGTAAAGCACTGCATGAAGCACATCAATTGGGATTCATCGACCGGATGCCGCGCTTCGCGGTGATCCAGGCGGAAGGGGCGAGTCCGTTCTACAAAGCGTATAAGAACGGCTTCACATCACTGAAGACGGAGAAAGCCGATACGATCGCCACCGCCATCAAGATCGGCGACCCGGTGAACTATCCCAAAGCGGTCCGCGCACTGAAATGGACGAACGGTATCGTGGAGACGGTGACGGATGAGGAGATCCTGGAAGCGAAAGCGCGCGTTGATGCTGCCGGCATCGGTGCAGAACCGGCATCGTGTGCGACCGTAGCGGGGATCAAAAAACTCATTGCCTCCGGCGAGATCAAACCGAATGAGACCGTGGTCGGTATTCTGACGGGGAACATCCTGAAGGATCCGCAGGTGATCGTGGATTATCATTTCAATAAAAAGACAGAGCATGCGAATCCGCCGCATGAAATAAAAGCAAGCATAAATGAGTTAAAAAACTTTCTCTGATTACAAGATTGCAGGATTACAAAATTGTTGTGCAATCTTGTAATCCTGACAATATTGCAATGAATTATGATTTCTATTAAAGTTCCTTGTTCTACTTCCAATCTCGGCCCCGGCTTCGACACGCTCGGACTGGCACTGGACCGTTACCTTCATCTTTCGGCGGAAGAAGCGGAGCAACTGCGCATCACCGTGGAAGGGAATGGACGGGAACACATCGCAACGGATGCCACGAATCTGGTCCACCAGGCGATGGTGATCACCGCACAGAAACTTGGAAAACCGCTGCCGGCGCTCCATCTGCATCTGAAGAACGGCATTCCGGCCTACGGCGGACTCGGCGGAAGCGGCGCAGCGATCGCGGGCGGGGTCTTTCTGGCGAACGAAGTGCTGGAGGGCGGGCTGTCGAAGGATGACATGCTGGATGTTGCGGTCGGCATCGAAGGGCATCCGGACAATGTCTCGGCGGCGCTGTTCGGCGGACTCACCATCAATTGTTTCGATGCGCAACGGAAGGTCCATTGTACGAGCGTCAGGATCGGCACTGCACTGTCCGTTGTGGCCTGTTCACCCCATTTTCAGGTGCAGACCAAGGAAGCGCGCAAGATCCTGCCGCAGCAGGTCCCGCTGAAGGATGCCGTCACGAACATCGAGAATGCCGCGTCGCTCGTGGCGGCGATGATGAACGGGAACTATGAGGCGCTCCGGTATGTCACCGCAGAACGTCTGCATGAGCAGTACCGCGCTACACTCATCCCGGGATATGCCGATGTCAAGAACGCCGCACTGGAGGCAGGGGCGTTATCGTTCAACATCAGCGGGGCGGGTCCGACGGTGTTCGCGTTCGCGACAGCGGACCAGCAGCGGATCGCCGATGCGATGGTGACCGCATTCCGGAAGAACGGACAAGCGGCGACAGCGGAAGTGATGGCTGTCGAGAATACAGGTGCGCAGCTAGTGACCTCCCGGTAACTGCAGCGATCTCAGACGGTCATAGAATGCCGCCCGATATGTTGCGCTGATCGACCGGCGTTCCGCGCCGATAAAGACATGGTTGTCCTCCACCTTATCGATGTGCCGCAGTGAGATGATGGTAGAACGGTGGATCTGCACGAACTGCGACGACGGCAGCGCGGCGATCGTCTCCGCAACAGATGCACGGACCAGCACACGCTCTTTGCCTGCCTTATACACCACATAATTCCCTTCCGCCTCTACCAACTGCACATCGCTGTACATCAGTCTTCTCTTCTGATTCCCGGTATTGACGAAGAAAAAGTCACCGCCGGACACAGCCGTGTCGGACGATCGTTTCTCCGCTTTCATGACCGCTGCCAGCAGCTGTGCCGCGGTGAATGGTTTCAACAGAAAATCGACCGCTTCTACGGAATAACCGTCCAGCGCGTACTCACGGTGCGCCGTGGTGAAGATGACCAGCGGAGGGTCCTTCAGCTGTTTCATGAATACCATCCCGTTCATCTCCGGCATGTCGATGTCCAGCAGCAGCAGCTGGACCGGTTCGGCGTGCAGATGCTGCAGCGCAGCAAGCGGATCGGTGAATGTTCCGCGCAGGTCCAACCGTTCGATCTTGGATGCATGGTGCCGGATGACCTCCAGCGCCTTCGGTTCATCGTCTACAGCGATACAGGTGATCATGGTCTCAATGTGATATGAAGGAACATATGATACCGTCCATTGTTCGGACCGCAACGCAGTTCGTGACGTCCGGGATAGAGCAGTGCGAGCCGCTTCCGTACGTTGGCGGTGCCGACACCGTGCGAAAGGACGGCGGGCTGCTCGGCGGGGATGTCGTTCTCGGTCATGAGCTCGACGTCCCGATCCGTTACCCGGAGCGAGATGCGGCTCTGCGTCCGCTGTGATGTGCTCATCCCGTGTGTGAAGACATTCTCCACGAACGGCAACAGCAGCAGCGGTGCGATGGACGGGATCAGCGAGCTGTCGTCCGGCACCGTGATGGAGGCGTCGATCCTGTTGTTCTCTCCGAACCGGAGTGTCTGCAGTGCGATATACCTCTTCAGATAGTCCGCTTCGATGTTGGCGGAAACCTCCGATGCCTGAGCGTCCTGTAGATTGTACCGCATCAGATCGCTCAGCATCACGATACTTTCCGCTGTCCGCTCCGCCCGTTCATTCAATGCCAGTGCATACATCGTATTGAGCGTATTGAAGAGGAAGTGCGGCGCGATCTGTGCCTTCAGGAACGCCAGTTCCGCCCGCATCGCCTCTTCCTTGAGTGTGCGCACCATCCTGGCATGCACGATCCAGTCACGCCCCGCAACGAACAGCCAGGAGACGATGATGCCGAGAAGGTAGGGAATAACAAGATTCTCTGCATCGAACAGGGAGGACGCCGGTGTGCGGAGGACGAGAACACGGAGCGCTTCCGGGACGAGCAGCAGCAACGGGAGCGAAAGTCCGTACCGCACCCACCGCCTGCGCTGGAGCAGCGGCACGAGAAGATACGTGTGGAACAGTGCAACGGCGGGGAAGAGGATGATCATCAAGCCAAGGTGGACCGGTTGGTACGAGTCCCAGAACGTGCCCCGCCCGAAGATCGCTGTTACGAAATACAGCAGCAGCAGCAGCGCCACGACGGAATATTCCCGCCGGCGCAGCGATGCTGTTTCCTGTTCAGGTGTTTTCGTCATTGTCGTGGATGTTGGTCTTCTGCAGTATTCTTCGGATCAATGACCGATACCGGCACTTCATTGTCGCTCCGGTCCGGGTCCGGCAGCAGGAACATCGGATCGAGCATGATGCTGGCCGGCCTTCCGTCTGCGACCAGCCGGAA
>JABWAK010000199.1 GCA_013361065.1 Bacteroidota bacterium | reverse complement strand
GGAGTTCGCCGATCAGCTGCAGATATTCACTCGCCGTGAGACTGTCGAAGATCGCGCCGGATTCCGGGACGTACCCGATCCGTTTCTTCACTTCGATCGGTTCGGACGCGATATCGAATCCGGCCACACGGGCAGACCCGCTCGTGGGCATGATCATACCGGTCAGCATCTTCACGGTGGTCGATTTCCCCGCACCGTTGGGACCGAGGAATCCGAAGATCTCCCCTTTCGCGACCGAAAGGGTCAGCGCATTCACTGCAGTACGGTCACCGAAGGTTTTCGTCAGCTGCCGGAGCTCGATCATAGGTCATCCCTTGAAGGGAATGGAACATGGATAGGGAATGGGAGCGCAGGCATCACCGGTGCGCCATATACTCCTTGAACAGGTCCCACCCGAGGAAGGCGCTGACGATGAGCAGGATGAGACCGAAGAACCGCGTGATCTTCCGGATGCGCGCGATCTCGAACTTCATCTTCTGCCGCTCCACCAGCTCCACCAGAGTGAAGAACCAGGCGGTCACCCCGACACCGGTGCCGAGTGCGAAGAGTGCATTGTCCAGGAACGTCTGTTCGATGATGCGGTACCCGTGAACGATACCGCCGATGGTGATCCAATAGGCAAGGAAGGAGGGATTGGAGAAGTACATCGCCATGCCGAGGATGAAGTACCGTTTGAACCCCGGCTGGTCCTCATCGTTGGGCTGGAAGTGCGCCTCGGGCAGTTTCCCGAAGGTGGTCTTGACGCCGTAGACGAAGAAGATAACGAAAGTGGAGATACGGAAGATGGAATCGAGCGTTGGATTGGTGATGAGCGAACCGACACCGAAGACCGCCGCGGAACAATAGAGCACATCCATCAGCGCGGAACCGGTCCCGATCAGCAGCGCCTGCGCTGTATGGTTCCGCAGCGCCTTCATCACCACGGCCAGATTGATGGGACCGACCGGGATGGTCGTCAGATAGCCGATGATGATGCCGACAACAAATGCGATCATGGACTGCCTATCGTTGGTTCGTGAACCGTTCTCAGTAGATAAGAAAGTTTCGAGGAACAAGCAAGACGTTACGCGGCGGCCGGGGCGGCAGCGAAGCGTTCCTCGTCGATGTACCCCTTCTCCTTCACGGAGGAGAGGATGTCGATGATGGGCTGTGCTTCGTAGTATTGCATCAGATGGTTCCGGAGTTTCGCGGCATTCGGTTCCCCTTTCAGGTACCCGATGTAGAACTTCCGCATCTCGATCACCGCGCGCTTCTCCCCTTTCCGTTCCACGGAGAGCGTCAGCAGTTCGATGCATTTGTCGATCCGCTCCGCGAGGGTCCTTTTCGGCATCACCTCGCCGGTGGCGAAGTAGTGCTTCGTATCGGCGAAGATCCACGGATTGTCGATCGCTCCTCGTCCGATCATCACGCCGTCGCATCCGGTCTCGTCGAACACCTCTTTGATCTGTGCCGGTTCCACCAGGCTGCCGTTGACGATGATCGGAATGGACACTTCCCGTTTCACTTTCGGGATCCAGGAGTAATCCGGATCGCCGTTGTGTCCCTGCGAACGGGTGCGGCAGTGGATGGTGAGCGCCGCGACGCCGATCCCTTCGAGCATCTTCGCCACTTCGATGATCTTGATCGAATGCTCATCCCAGCCGAGACGTGTCTTCACCGTGACCGGGATCTTCGTGGCACCGATGACGTTCTTCACCAGCCGTTCCATCCGCGGCGTATCCTTCAATAATCCGGCCCCTGCACCCCGTCCCGCCACCTGCTTCACCCAGCATCCGGCGTTGATGTCGATAATATCCGGATTGAGCGAATCGGCCAGCCGTGCCGCCCCTTCCATCGCATTCTCGTCACCGCCGTAGATCTGGATGCCGAACGTCCGTTCCTCTTCCAGGAAGCGCATCTTCTCGAAGGTCTTCTTGTTGTTCCGGATCAGCCCGTCCGAGTTGACGAATTCCGTGTACATGATATCCGCCCCGAGTCTCTTGCAGACGAGCCGGAACGGCATATCCGTCACATCCTCCATCGGAGCGAGGATCAGGGGACGGTCGATTTTGATGGAACCAATGGTCATGGGCAAGTGAAAGCAGGCGTTAGGTGTTAGGCATTAGGCGTTAGGTACTAGCAAGGATCAATAAAAGTATCGTACCTAAAACCTAGTACCTAACACCTAGTACCTTTTTCTTCTGCTATAGTTTTTCGTTCAATTAGACTTAATGTGTTGTACGATGTACTCCGCAAACTGTTTCGTCCCGACGGTGGAGTTCGGATTCAGGTCCCGCGTTACTTCCTTCGGGTTCATGAGTGTTTCACGGATCGCTTTATAGATCTTCTCCGCCGCGGCCGCCTCACCGAGATGGTCCAGCATCATTGCCGATGCCAGGATCAGTGCGGAGGGATTCGCGATATCCTTCCCGGCAATGTCCGGCGCGCTGCCGTGCACCGCTTCGAAGATCGCCGCATCCTTCCCGATGTTCGCACCCGGAGCGACCCCCAGCCCTCCCACCAGTCCTGAACAAAGGTCGGAGAGGATATCCCCGAACAGATTGGTGGTCACGATGACATCATACTGATTGGGATTCAGCACCAGCTGCATCGCCATATTGTCGATGATCACGTCCGTGCACTGGATCTCCGGGTATTCCTCGGCGACCTTCTTCCCCACTTCCAGGAAGAGTCCGCCGGTGAATTTCATGATATTTGCTTTGTGGACGATCGTGACCTTCTTCCGGCCGTGTTTCCGGGCATATTCGAACGCCGCGCGGACGATCCGTTCGCTGCCGTACCGGGTGATGATACCGATGGTCTCCGCCGCACTCTTTTGGGCGTCGATATAATGCTCGATGCCGGAATAGAACTCCTCGATATTCTCGCGGAACATCACGATATCAACGTTGGAATACCGGGACGGGACCCCTTCGAACGATTTGGCAGGGCGGAGGTTAATATAGAGATCGAACTCCTTGCGAAGCGCCACATTCACACTGCGGAATCCCTTCCCCAGCTGGGTGGTGAGCGGACCTTTCAGTGCCACCTTATTCTGGGAGATCGATGCGATGGTCTGTTCAGGGATCGGGTCCTTATGCTTGTCGATACCGGCCATTCCGGCATATTGTTCATCCCATTTCACCTGCACGCCGGTCGCTTCCACGACCCGGACCGTAGCTTCAGTGATGCTGGGACCGATACCGTCGCCGGGTATCAATGTGATTGTATACATAATGCTCCTTTTGCTGAGTAATTCATTGAATATACGAAATTTTCCGTCACCGAACAAAAACGACCGGTTTGTCCAAAAATTCATCTTTGTAAAACGGCGATTTTTCGGTACCTTTGAAGAATTCTGAACAATTGGCGACCCGCGTTTGAAAAAATATCTATCGTTTATCAAAATAGAACATACCCTGTTCTCCCTCCCGATGATCTACAGCGGTGTGTTCCTTGCTACCAAAGAACAACCCCCGTTTTCTCTCCTTATCCTGGTCCTGACCGCCGCCATCGGCGCCCGTTTGGTCGCGATGACGCTGAACCGTATCGTGGACAGGGAGATCGATAAGCACAATCCCCGTACTGTCCGTCGTGAACTCCCCTCCGGTGTGATGAACCTTCGGCAGGGGTACGGCGTTCTGCTTGCGGGATTGGCGATCTATCTGGTCTCCGCCAAAATGATCTCGGATTTCTGTTTCATGCTCTCCCCGATCCCGCTGGTAGTCTTCGTGGTCTATCCGTACCTGAAGCGCTTCACCCCCCTGGCCCATTTCGGGGTCGGGATGGGATTGGCAATGGGACCGCTGGGCGGATTCTTCGCGGTGACCGGTTCTGCGGACCGTCTGGGAGAGGCATTGCTGTTGCCGCTATTCAATCTCTTCTGGGCCACCGGGTTCGATATTATCTATTCGACGCTGGATGAGGAATTCGACAAGAAGGCAGGACTCTATTCCTTCCCCTCCCGGTTCGGGAAAGCGACAGCCCTGAAGATCTCTGCATTCCTGCACCTGCTGGCGTTCATCGTGCTGGTCGCGTTGGTAGTGATCTCCCTGAATGCACTGATCGCCGTCCCGTTCCTTCTGCTGAGCGGTTTCCTGCTCTGGTTCGAACAGCATAAGGCAGAGGATGTGGAACTGGCATTCTTCAAGATCAATATCGTGGTCGGATTCTCGATCCTGGTGATGATCCTCGTCAGTGTCTAGGAAAACTACAGAAGGTGTTAGGTGTTAGGTACTAGGCGATAGGTGCTGGGCCTGAACACAACGTAAACAGCATCATTTCATCGCTTCTATATATTGTATCTTTCATAAAAATTTTTTGAATCGTACCTAGTACCTAATACCTAATCGCTATCACCTGTTTTTTATGAAAATAATCGTCGGTATCACCGGTTCGTCCGGCGCAGTCTACGCTCTCGACTTCCTCAAGAAGGCCACATCGGAGAAATTCCTTGTGGTCAGCAAATGGGGCAAGGCGCTGCTGAAGGATGAGCTGAAAATGAGCGAAGAGGATCTTCAGCCGTACGTGAAGAGACAATTCGATGATAAGGATCTGACCGCTCCGATCGCTTCCGGCTCCAATTTTTTTGATGCGTATGTGATCCTTCCCTGCTCCACCTCGACTCTCGGGAAGATCGCTTCCGGTATCGGCGATACGCTCATCACCCGGACCGCCCAGGTGGCATTGAAGGAACGGTACAAACTCGTCATCTGCGTCCGCGAGACACCGATGTCCACCCTGGCACTGGAGCAGTGCGCTAAACTCTCTTCGTATGGTGCGATCATCATGCCGATCTCACCGCCGCTGTATTTCGTCCCCGAAACAGTCGATGAATATATCGGCGCATTCACGGACAAGGTGCTGCAGGCGGTCGGCGAGAAACGGGGCAAAGGATGGAGAGCGGAGGAACTGGAGTAAAGAAAGAGTTTAGAAGGTATTAGGTACTAGGTGTTAGGTACAAGGTACGATGGTTAGTCGATGATCGTGTACAATAAAAAGTTTGAGATTTGTGATTTGGATATTGGTATTTGCTTTATTGTAATCTGTCATTTGATAGTTAGGAATTTGTATGTTCGATAATCTGCAGGATTTCGTTCGTCACCTTGAAAAGAACGGTGAGCTGCACCGTGTATCGGTGGAAGTGGATCCTGTCCTGGAGATCACCGAGATCGCGACACGCGCACTGAAGCTCGGCAAACCGGCGCTGCTGTTCGAGAAGGTGAAAGGGGCCGATTATCCGCTGGTGATCAACATCCTCGCCAGCGAGCGCCGCATCGAACTTGCACTCGGCAAACATCCGGATGAACTCGGCGAACAGCTGATCTCGTTCGCTGAGAAAGTGATGCCTCCGTCGCCGAAGGTGCTCTTCGAAGAATCGGCGATGCTCCGCCGCATCTACAATTCCCGTCCGAAGAACGTCACCATCGCCCGTTCGCAGGCGGTGATCGAACAGCCGAACCTCTCCTCACTCCCCATTCTGAAGACCTGGCCGCAGGACGGCGGTCACTTCGTCACGCTGCCGCAGGTGATCACTTACGATCCGAAGAACGGCAAGCGGAACATCGGCATGTACCGTATCCAAAAGTTCGATGACCGTACGACCGGCATGCACTGGCAGATCGG
>JABWAK010000198.1 GCA_013361065.1 Bacteroidota bacterium | reverse complement strand
ATCATCGATTTCAAAGCGCTCGTCAAGTACGGCATGATCAGTCCTGAGGATATGGGCCTCTTCGCGTTCGCAGACACGCCGAAGGAGGCATTCACCATCCTGAAGAAGGATGTGCTTAAGAACTATTCGGAATTTCGATGAGCCAGCGGACCGAGGACAAGGAAGCAGCAGAACTGCGTTCGCTTGTCGCCCTCATGGACGATGAGGACGGGATGGTCTACGCCACCGTCCGTGAACGGCTGCTGTCCTATGGTCCTGCCGCTCTGGGATACATCCACACACCGGAGGAACAGACCGGACTGGCCGCACAGCGGTTACGCGAAGTGCGGGACCTCATCCTCCGCTCAGCGATCAAAGAGCAGATCCGGGGTATCAAACGGCTGCCGAACGGCGATGTGGATCTGGAGGAAGGTGTCTTTGTCCTTGCCCGGTACCGATATTGGGATATTGATCCGGTGCTGTACACCGAGCAGCTCAACACCTACGCGGCAGAACTGAAAGGGACGCTCAGCTCGGTCACGGAGAAGAGCGAGCTGCTGCGGCGGACCATCGCGTTCTTCGTCGAAGAGAAGGGGTTCAACGGGAACAGGGAGGACTACTTCAGCGATGAGAACCACCACATCAACCGTGTGATGGATACGAAGATCGGCATTCCCATCACCCTGAGCGTGGTATACCTGCTGGTCGGCAAGGGGATCAATCTCCCGATCCAGGGTATCGGGTTGCCGGGGCATTTCGTCCTGAGATATACACCGGGGCCCGGGCAGCATGTTTATTTCGATCCGTTCAACAGCGGCCGGATCCTTTCGACGGCCGATTGTGAGGAGATGGTCCGGAACCTTGGTTTCAATTTCTCGGACGAGTATCTGCAGCCGGTCTCCAACCGGCAGATCCTGGAGCGGATACTGAGGAATATCATCGTTATGCTTGAAAAACGGCAGGAAAAGGAGCGGGTAGAAACAGTCCGGCAATTCATTGATACTCTCAATTCTGATTTGTAAATTGTAGTACGGTCTCGGGGGTGTTCTGGCATCGACGGGGTCGGGAATGGATGGATCAGCATACCGTGCACGCCTTTACGCACGTAAATCTCAGGGCAAAACAATAAATGCAGATAACTACGGTTACGCACTCGCCGCTTAATTAGCCACGAGCGCCAATACAGGGTTCTCCTGACGGTCCTGTAACGGCGTCGACACAGTCAGGATAGTTGATGCGCTGATGGGGCAGCATCGATGAGCGTTCAAGTCCTCATCTGCGGTCAGGGTGTTTTGAGTCCGGTCAAGAGCTCTGGCGTAAGGTAGAACACCGGACTATGTATGTAGAAGGTCTATTGGTTTCCACTTCGGACCGGGGTTCGAATCCCCGCACCTCCACAGGAAAAGAATCACATAACTTGCCAAGTCATAACGACTTGGCAAGTTCATTTTAACCATATCCTATGAAAACTAGCTTCGTCAAAATGAGCGGTGCCGGCAATGACTTTGTCGTTGTCGACAACCGGGACGGCCGCATCCAGGATGCACCAACGTTCGCCCGGAAGGTGTGCGAACGCCGGTTCGGGATCGGTGCAGACGGTCTGTTGCTGCTCGAACCGTCAGAAAACGCTGCATTTACGATGAAATATTACAATGCGGACGGTTCCAATGCCGGTATGTGCGGTAATGGCGGTAGGTGTCTGGCTCGGTTCGGATATGATCTGGGCATTACGGGCGGTTCAGAGTTCGATTTTGATGCATTCGGACACCGGTATACATCCCGGCGTATCAATGAGGACAAGTATGAATTAAAGATGAAGGATCCGTTCGGTCTAGTTACCGGACAGCGGATTGATGTGCAGCAAGGAACGGTTCTGGGCAATTACATCAATACGGGGACGGATCACAGCGTCGTCTTTATGGATGAGAATGCCTGGCTGGGCTCGCTCGAGACGATGGACGTCCATGGGATCGGCCGGCAGATGCGGTATCATTCCGTGTATGCACCGATCGGAGCGAATATAAATTACATCGAGCAGACCGGCACAAATAGCATCAAGATAAGGACCTATGAGCGAGGAGTTGAAGATGAGACTCTGGCATGCGGAACAGGATCGGTTGCCAGCGCCGTGCTCAGTGCGATGAAGTATAAGATGAAAAGTCCGGTCGCCGTAATGGTCCGCAGCGGTGAAGTCTTAGAGATTGGATTCGATCAGGAGGCGGGAATCTTCAGGAACGTGCGTTTGACCGGCAGCGCGGTGATGACATTTGCCGGCATTATAGATATAGAGTGAATATATGTAGTGGAGATATAATATGTATTATGTTAAGTCAGATTGTTCTTCCAAATACCTATAATTTCAGATACGATTCGATTCCTTTCAACGTTCTGGTATTCAGAATATCTTTCTTCCTGCACCACCCTTTCCGCGCGATCCCGACTCCGTATTTCACATCCTGCAATCCGGTCACGACGTGTGCATCCGGATTCACGGAGATCAACACGCCCTTTTGAACGGCATACCGAACCATCCTCCAGTCCAGGTCCAGACGCATCGGATGAGCATTGATCTCGATGATCTTACCGAGATCGGCCGCCGCATTGATGATCTCCGTCTGGTTCAGCGGATACCCGTCCCGTTCCAGCAGCAACCGGCCGGTCAGATGGCCCAGCATCGTCACATGCTTGTTCTTGAGCGCCTTCATGATCCGCTTGGTCATATCCGCTTCGGAGAGCTTGAAGCTGCTGTGGACGGAGGCCACCACATAATCGAAGGTCGCGAGTGTGGAATCATTGAAATCCAGGTCGCCGTTCGGCAGGATGTCTACTTCGGTCCCTTTGAAGAGCCGGAACCCTTTGAATTTTGCATTGAGGGCGTCGATCTCTTTATGTTGTTTCTTGACCCGTGCTTCGTTGAGTCCGTTCGCATAGGCCGCGACCTTGCTGTGGTCCGCGATGCCGAGATACTCCCATCCCATCGCCTGTGCTGCCGCCGCCATCTCTGCCAGCGTATTCTGTCCGTCGCTGTAATTGGTATGACAATGGAATGTTCCGCGGATATCCTTCATCGTGACCAGTTCCGGCAACCGGTCCTCAGCCGCTGCTTCGACCTCGCCCAGATCCTCCCGCAATTCGGGTTCCACATACGATAATCCGACAGCCTTATAGATATCCTCCTCGGACCGGATGGTGCGCGGGAGCGGCTTCGGTTTCTTCACACCTTCAGCAGCGGTAAAGCCGTACTCATTCAGCGACCAGCCGCGTTCACGGGCCAGTGACCGTATCCGGACATTATGGTCCTTGCTGCCGGTGAAATAATTGAGGGCGAACGGGAATTCGGAATCGCTGACGATCCGCAGATCGCAGTTGATCCCGGAATCGAGCACCACGCTCGATTTGGTCTCTCCTTCGCCGGTGACCCGTTCTACGGAGGGATGTCCGGTGAACGCGGACATGATCCGCTGCACATCGGACCGCTTGGCACTCACCACGATATCGATATCGCCGATCGTCTCCTTGCGCCGCCGGACACTGCCGGCCAGTTCCATCCGGATGACACCAGGGACGGTCCGCAGCGTCTCCGTGATACGGTGTGCGGCATGTTCCGCGATATTGATGTGGAATTTGGATGCGTGGGTGCGGAACTGGGCGATGCCGAGCAGGATATTCTCTTCCGTCTTCTTGCCGAAACCTTCCAGCGATGCGAGCTCACCTTTCTTGGCAGCCGCTTCCAGCGCATCGACCGAAGCGATCTTCATCTTGGTGAAGAGGAATGATACCTTTTTCGGACCGAGTCCCTGGATCTTCAGCATGTCAAAAATGCCGGGCGGGAAACTCTTCCGGAGACTCTGGTGGTCCGGTGATTCACCGGTGGTGACCAGGTCGGAGATGATCTTTGCCGTGCTCTCGCCGATCCCTTTGATCGAACGGAGTTTTCCTTCCTTCACGAGGACGCCGAGGTCCTCCGTGACCCCTCCCAGGAGCCGTGCGGCATTATGGAATGCTCTGCTCTTGAACGGGTTCTCCCCTTTCAGTTCCAGCAGCGTTCCGACCTCATCCAGGATATCAGCGATCCTTCCTTTGTCCATACTCAATACCGTTGTTGGATGAAATTCTGAAGAAGTGTCTTTCCGTGTTCGGTTGCGATCGATTCAGGATGGAACTGGACGCCGAAGACCGGGTACTGAGTGTGCTGCACTCCCATGATGACGCCATCCTCGGTCGCAGCGGTCACGTGCAGGACGGACGGGATGGTCTCCGGTTTGATAACGAGCGAATGATAACGTGCGGCCTGGAACCGGTCCGGGATGCCGCTGAAGATCCCTTCTCCTTTATGCCGGATGACCGACGTCTTGCCGTGCACGACGGAAGGCGCCTTGATCACATCGCCGCCGAATGCATCTCCGATCGACTGATGACCGAGGCAGACGCCGAGGATCGGGAACTCCGCATGCAGTGCCTTGATGAGCGGAACGGAAATGCCGGCTTCTTTCGGTGTACAGGGGCCTGGTGAGATCACGATGGAGGCCGGAGCGAGCTGACGGATACCATCGATGGTGATCTTGTCATTCCGGACGATGGTGATCTCCGTGCCCATGGCGCCGATATACTGCACCAGATTGTACGTGAAGGAATCGTAATTGTCTATGATCAGTACCATATTCACATCGTCGTTGTTGCGTCCACCGCTTTCATCACCGCATCCATTTTAATGCGGGTCTCATCGTATTCTTTGGAGGGCACGGAATCGTAGACGATCCCCGCGCCGGCCTGGAAGTAGACCCATCCGTCCTTGATGACCGCCGTTCGGATCGCGATACAGGAATCAAGGTTCCCGGAGAAATCAAGATATCCGATCGCACCACCGTAGATGTTCCGCTTCACCGGTTCCAGCGCTGCGATGATCTCCATAGCGCGGATCTTCGGTGCACCGGAGAGCGTGCCGGCCGGGAAACAGGAGTAGAACGCATCGATAGCGCTCATATCCTTCCGCAGCACTCCTTTCACGTTGGAGACGATGTGCATCACATGCGAGTACCGTTCGATCACCATGTACTCGGAAACCTCGACATTGCCAAACTCGCTGATCCTGCCGATGTCATTCCGTCCCAGATCGATCAGCATGAGATGTTCCGCACGCTCTTTCTGGTCCGCAAGCAGTTCGGCCGCCAAGGCATCATCATCCGCCGGTGACGCTCCGCGGCGGCGGGTGCCGGCGATCGGACGTGTCTCGACGATGCCGTTCTCCACCCGTACCAATAGTTCCGGCGAGGAGCCGGCGATGGAGAATCCATTCAGCTCGAAGAAGTACATGTACGGGGAGGGATTGATCAGCCGCAGCATCCGGTAGATGGAGAAGGCATCTCCGTCATAGGACCGCTTCATGCGGTGCGACGGGAGCACCTGGAAGATATCACCTTCGATGATGTATCCGATGGAGCGGCGCACCAGTTCCTCGTACTGTGCACGGTCCATGGAGGGCACGAGCGGACCGATCCTGGGATGCGGTGCCTGCAGAGGCGTCGGCTTCGCAAGGATCCGTTTCATGGCGGCGATCTCTGTCACTGCTTTCTCATACTCCGCCCGGATGTACTCCGGCGTCGATCCTTCCGGAACATATGCGTTCGAC
>JABWAK010000031.1 GCA_013361065.1 Bacteroidota bacterium | reverse complement strand
AAGAAGATGGAGGAGATCATCATCGTCGGCATCAACAACTCCCCGGACCGGCTGCCGGAATACTCCGATTCACCGCTCGGCACGGCGTTCCGTTCCTTCGTCATCTCCGTTGTGAAACCGTTGGTCGATTCCGTCTACCGGACCAAGCCGGGACGGGAATACACCGGCGTGATGGGTTCATCGCTCGGCGGACTCTCATCGCTCCTCTTCGTCTGGAAACATCCGGAGGTGTTCAGCATGGCCGGCTGCCTCTCATCCTCGTTCTGGTTCGATGATGAACGGACACTCCATGAGGTGAAGGATGATGATGGACCGAAGAAGAACATCCGAATCTATCTGGACTGCGGCGGGAGGGAGAAAGAACTGCTGAGCGGCTACAAGCGGATGGTGGAGATCCTGCGTTCGAAAGGGTTCAAAAAAGGGAAGGACCTGGAATACACGCTCGATCCGAAGGGGACCCATAACGAATATTATTGGGCGAAGCGTGTCTGGCGGCCGTTGGTGTTCATGTACGGGAAAAAATGACGGGAGATCTCAGAGGTCAGACTGCAGATATCAGACTGCAGAAATCAGATATACGATAGAAGAATTATGATTTTTCACTTTTGCCTTTGTTTTGTCTTCCGTC
The DNA here is from genome assembly GCA_013361065.1 of Bacteroidota bacterium. Lineage (GTDB taxonomy): Bacteria > Bacteroidota > Ignavibacteria > UBA10030 > UBA8401 > UBA8401. Next base: position 24,989 of record JABWAK010000031.1, on the reverse strand, counting down.
TGTTGTCTGAAATCTGTTATCTGTAATCTACTTTTTACTTTTAACTTTTTACTTTTTCCTCGCCTTCTTTAGTATTCCATCCTTCTTCTTCGATTCCTTCTCCATCTGCTTCTTGTACGAGGTCATTTCCTTCATCAGCCGTTTGTCGTTCATCGCAAGCATCTGCACTGCCAGTAACCCCGCGTTCTTCCCGCCACCGATCGCAACGGTCGCCACAGGGACGCCTCCCGGCATCTGTGCGATGGAAAGGAGCGAGTCGAGCCCGTCCAGCGCTTTGGTTTTGATCGGCACACCGATCACCGGCAGGGGAGTGTGGGCCGCGGTCATGCCGGGAAGATGAGCGGCACCTCCGGCGCCGGCGATGATCACCTTGAGTCCCCGTTTCATAGCTGCTGCAGCGTAGGATGCCATCAGCTCCGGCGTCCGGTGCGCTGAGGTGATGCGCATCTCATACGGAACGCCGAACTGTTCCAGGATGGTGGCTGCTTCCTGCATGGTCGGAAGATCGGAATCGCTCCCCATGATGATGCCGACGATCGGTTTGGTCATTGCGGATGGTCCTTGCGGTAGAGTGTGGTGTTCGGTCATGTGATGCGGAGCGTCGGGAGGTCCCGTTACAATGAGATCTCCGCTTCCAGCGCCGTTGCTTCTTTGAGGATCTTCTTCAGGTTATTGCCGGTGATGGTGATGTGTCCCATCTTCCGTCCCGGCCGTGACCCCGATTTTCCGTAGATGTGCAGATGCATGTCGGGATGCTGCAGCGCGGTACGGTAGACCTCCATCCGTTTCTGCGGATCGTGCTTCCCGAGCAGATTGATCATCACGGCGTACGGCTGCACCATCGCGGTGGAACCGAGCGGCAGTTCCATCACCGCACGGATATGGTTCTCGAACTGCGATGTGACGCATGCCTCGATGGTGTAGTGGCCGGAGTTGTGCGGCCGCGGCGCCATCTCGTTCACGATGATCTTCCCGTCCTCAGTCAGGAACATCTCCACACCGAAGATGCCGTACCCGTTCACCGCTTTGACCGAATCGACCGCGATCTTGATCGCTTTTTTCGCTATGGCTGATGCGATCTGGGCCGGTGCGATCACGGTGTGACAGATATGGTTCTTCTGGATCGTCTGCACCACCGGGTAGGTGCGGATCTCCTTCTTGGTCCGCACCACCATCACCGCCAGTTCCATCGTGAAACGGACGAACGATTCGGCCATGAGATTGTTATGCCGGTTGGAGAGGTGGCGGACTGCGTCCCGCAGCGAATGCTCCGAATCGACCATCGCATTCCCGTAGCCGTCATATCCCATCTTCCGCGATTTCAACACGAACGGTCCGCCGAGTTTTCCGGCGAGCGTTGCATACGAATCATCATCGTTCACGGCCAGGAATGACGGTACCGGGATCCGTTTCTTCTTCAGCGTCTGCTTCTGCAGCAGTTTGTCCTGGATAAGGGCGATGGTGGCGGAGGAGGGGAACACCTTCTTGCCGAGCTGCTCGATGGTCTCGATCCGGTGATGGTCCACGAACTCATTCTCCAGCGTCACCACATCGCAGTGCGCGGCGAAGGAGTGCAGGGTCAAGTGGTCGTCCACCCAGCCGATCGTTTCGTGATGGGTCAATTGACCGGCAGGGGACTGCATCTCCTTGTCCATGATGGAGATATCAAAACCGAGCCGCGACGCAGCGAGCGTGGACATTTTTGCCAGTTGGCCGCCGCCGAGGATGCCTATACAGATCTTTTTGGACATGGGATGGGAGGAGAGTGCATCAAGGGAAGGGCGGTTCGCCCGTCCGGTACCGGGTTGAATTTCCTGACCAAGATACTTGGAATTGGAGGCATTAGCAAGAATTCGTTGGACGATGCGGTCATTTTCACTATCATATCGATCATAAGGAGACACGATGCATCCGTTGATCCCGCTGCCGCTCTATTATTCGTTCCTGTTCCTGTCCGTTCTGACAACGGCGCTTCTGATCGGCCATGGCCGCCATCTCATGCCGGAGCGTAAGCCGCTATGGATAGGTATGGCACTGTGGTTCATCGTTCAATACCTGGCAGGGAAATTGGGATTCTTCGCTGACGGCATCGGCGAGGTCCCTCCGCGCATCATGCTCTTCGTCGTACCGAATTTCGTAATGCTCATCTTCCTCGCATTCTCGCGTTTCGGCGCTCACCTTGCCGTACCATTCTCGCTCTTCTTCCTGACGGCGCTGCAGTCGTTCCGCATCGGTGTGGAGATCATCCTCTGGCTGCTGGCGGAGGAGCGACTGCTGCCTCTGGTGATGAGTTGGGAAGGGAGGAACGTTGATGTCCTTGTGGGTCTCACCGCACCGGTGTTGGCGGTACTGCTGTTGAAAGGGAAGGTCTCTCATCGGGTGATGATCGCATGGAACGTCGCAGGACTGATCATCGTGACGAATGTGGTGGTGCATGGGATGCTGTCCGTGCCGGGGATCGAACGCATCGTAACGGACATTCCGAACTTCATCGTCAGTTACGCGCCGTTCAATCTGCTGCCGGGTGTGCTGGTGCCGATCGCGTACCTGTTGCACATCCTCTCGCTAAGGAAACTCCTCGCACGGTGATCGGCTCAGTCTGCCTGTGAAATCATCGTCCCGGCGGACGTTCCTGCCACATACCCGGTGGAGAACGCCGCCTGCAGGTTGTAGCCTCCCACCGGTCCCGCCACATCGAGCAGTTCACCGCAGACGAACAATCCCGGCCGTACCTTCGAGCCCATCGTGGTAGGATCGATCTCGGAGAGTGATACACCTCCGGCCGTCACTTCACCACGGTCCAGCGGGATGCCGGTCACGGTCCCCAGCGGACACCGTTTCAGGACCATTGCCAGTGTTCTGCGCTGCGAACGGGTGATCTGATTGAGCCGTGTGATGAACGGGATCCCGGCGGTGACCAGGATGAACTCCGCCAGTCTCTGCGGAACCGTTTGCTCCGTCAGTGTGAGCAGGGAACGGGAGGGATGCTCCTCGATCTTCGTCCGCAGCCATTCTTCCATCTGATCCGCCGTACGTTCCGGGAAGAAATCGATCACCATCGTCACCCGCTTCCCCTTCTCCATGGCAACGAATGCATGATGGCTCACTTCCAGTGCTGCCGGTCCGGAAAGCCCGAAGTGCGTGATGAGCAGGTCACCGTTCCATTGTGCAGCGGTCTCTGCGGCGCCGGTCACGGTATCCTCCGCAACGGCAAGCAGGGCCCCATCCCTCACCGGTGTACCCTGCCAGGCGGCAGGAGGAACGGGATTGAGCATGATGGGAGCAAGAGCCGGGCGAGGCTGGACGATCGAATGGCCGAGCGACCGGAGCCAGCGGTAACCATCCCCGGTGGTGCCGGTCTTCTGGTACGATGCGCCGCCGGTCGCCACGATCACCCGGCGGGAACGGACGATGTCCCTGTTCGTCTGCACATTGTATGACCCGTCAGGATTCGCGAAGATCTCCTTCACCGGCGTCTGCAGCCGGACGGTGACGCCGTTCCGCTGCACCATCTTCATGAGTGCGTTCACTACTTCTTCTGCATCATGACTCACCGGGAAGACTTTCCCGTTCTCACGTGCATAGGTCTCCACACCTTCGTTCCGCAGCAGTTCCAGCAGCTGTACATTCGTGAACTCATGGAAGGAATACCGCAGGAACCGTTCCTCTGCGGTCGCGAATTGCTTCAGCATCGTCCGGAAGTCGGAGGCATTGGTGATGTTGCATTTGCCTCCTCCGGAGATCAGGATCTTGATCGCTGGCTTGGGATTCTTCTCCAGAACGGTGACTCGGGCGCCGAGCGCCGATGCCCGCCAGGCGGCGAGCAATCCGGCTGCCCCGGCACCGATGACGGTAACGGTATTGTCGTTCTTTGACATACGGCAATATACTGAGGAACTTCCCTTCATCAAAGCCGTCTAAATCCGTTGATTATCTCTCGATAAAAGAGTATCTTGGCTTAGTTTTTGGGACAGACTGCGTGGTTTTTTTGCGCAGGACGGTCATTTGCGAACAATTCCGGAGAGTTCATTGGCGAAATCGTTGGCCCGCGGTTCAGGTCAGGACAAGAAGGTGCTGGAACGGCTGCAAAAGCGCGGTAATATCCCTGCGCATATCGCCGTGATCATGGACGGGAATGGCCGGTGGGCGAAGAAGCGTGCATTGCCGCGTGTTGCCGGTCATCATGAAGGGGTCAATTCCGTCCGCGAGATCGTGGAATCATGTGCACAGGCTGGTGTGAAGTATCTCACCCTGTACACGTTCTCCACGGAGAACTGGAACAGACCGAAGGAAGAGGTCTCCATCCTGATGCGGCTGCTGGTCAGTTCATTGCGGGATGAGCGCGACCGTCTGCACACCAACAATGTGCGGGTGAGGACGATCGGCGACTTCGCTTCGCTGCCGCAGGATGCCCAGGATGAATTCCTGGATGCCATCGAGCTGACGAAGAACAATACCGGACTGACTCTCGTGCTGGCGCTCAGTTACAGCGGACGATGGGATATCACCACCGGCATCCAGCGGATCGCCGAGCAGGTGAAAGCAGGGACCCTCGCACCGGAAGCGATCACCGATGCCGTGGTCTCCGCGAATCTGGCGACCAAGGATATCCCCGATCCCGATCTGCTCATCCGTACCAGCGGTGAACTCCGCATCAGCAATTTCCTCCTCTGGCAGCTGGCCTATTCCGAGATGTATGTGACCGATGTGCTCTGGCCCGATTTCCGGCGGAACGAACTCTTCGCCGCGATCGAATCCTACCAGTCGCGCGAACGCCGGTTCGGGAAGGTCAGCGAACAGGTCACCCCATCCTCCAAGACTGCATCAAAGAACTACGTGCGTCGTTTACTGAAAAGCGTTTCTGGAATCTGATCGGATCATAATGACACTGAAGAATATAACTGTTGCACTGCTCTGCATCAGCGGGCTGTTGACCGCCCAGCAGGGGCTGCAGCAAAAACAATACAAGATCCTCGGCATCAGCGTCACCGGCAATAAGCTCGCCGAACCGGCCGCCATCATCGGCAACTCCGGTCTGAAGGTCGGCGATGAGATCACCGTCCCGGGGGAGCAGACACGGAACGCCATCATGCGTCTGTGGAACCTGAAGATCTTCTCCAATGTGGATATCCAGGCGGAGAACTTCGTCTCGGAAGGGGTCTATCTGTTGATCGTGGTGGAGGAGCAGCCCCGGCTGGAGAAGGTGGAATATGCCGGCAATGAGGAGCTGGATGCGGATGAACTGGACAAGAAGATCAATGTGACCAAAGGTCAGATCATCTCGCCGCAGGAAGTGAACAAGATCGTCAAGATCATCCGGAAGGCGTACGAGGAGGAAGGGTATCTCCGTGCCACGGTCACCCCGGAACTGATCGATGCGGTCGATTCCTCCGCCAAAGGACGCAAGGTTCTGAAACTGACGGTGGATGAAGGAAGCGATGCCCGTATCCGTCAGGTGCAGTTCTTCGGCAACACTTTCTTCGAGGACAGCGACCTGGAGGATGAGCTTCCGGATGTTCATACCACCGCATGGTGGAAGATCTGGCGGACCGGGAAACTGGAGAAGAAGAAATACGAGGATGCGAAGAAGAAACTCATCGAGTTCTATAAGAAGAACGGATTCCGCGATGCCGAACTGATCACCGATTCGGTCGTGCTGAGCGAGAACAGAGAGGATATCACACTGAAGCTCTTCCTGTACGAAGGACCGCAGTACAAGGTGCGGAACATCACCTGGGAAGGGAATGCCGTCATCACCACCGAAGCGCTCAACCAGCGGCTCGGATTCCAGCCCGGCGAGATCTATGATATGGAGCGGTTCGAGCAGAACCTGCGGGCCAATCAGGACCAGACCGATGTCGCATCTATGTACCTGGACAACGGGTATCTGACCGTGCAGATCGAGCCGGAGGAGAAGAAGGTGGGCGAGAACGAAGTGGATATCATCATCCGCGTGCGTGAACGGAACCAGTTCAAGATCGCCGGCGTCGAGATCCGCGGCAACACCAAGACGCAGGAGCGGGTCATCCGGCGCGAACTGTATGTGCGTCCCGGGGACTACTTCAGCCGTTCGAACATCATCCGCAGCATCCGTCAGCTCTCCGTACTGAACTATTTCAATCCGGAGAAGATCAAACCGGACACCAAGTTCGTCGACGATAAGAACGTCGACATCGTGCTGGATGTGGAGGAGAAGTCGAGCGATACGTTCAATGCCTCCATCGGCTACAGCGGCGCGTTCGGTGCCACCGGTGCGCTTGGACTCACCTTCAATAATTTCGACATCACCGAACCGTTCTCCGGCGGCGGCGGTCAGGTGCTCAATTTCGACTGGCAGTTCGGCGAAGGCTCCCGCTACCGCACCTTCTCCATCTCGTTCCGTGAACCGTGGGTCTATGATACGCCGACGTCGTTCGGGTTCTCCATCTTCGACACGAAGCAGGACTACTATTACTCCATCCATCAGCAGGGCGGCACGATCAGCGTCGGCCGCCGTTTCAAGTTCCCGGATGATTATTTCAGCGCCACCTGGACCTTCCGCTTCCAGAAGCTCGATGTGAGCAACGTCGGTTCTTCCTACTATTACCAGGAAGGGAAGACGAGTCAGCTCAGCATCTCGCAGACCATCCAGCGTAACAGCGTCAACAGCCCGCTCTTCCCGACGCAGGGGAGCAACATCTCGCTCTTCACCGAGATCGCCGGTGCCCCGCTCCTGGCCGGTACCGCACAGTACAATAAGCATCTCTTCTCGGCGGACTGGTACATGCCGGTGCTGAACAGCTCGCGTGTGGCGCTCTATTTCGGCACGAGTGTCGGTGCGATCTTCCCGTACAAGAAGGATTCCTACGTGCCGTACATCGAGACCTTCTATATGGGCGGTACGGGACTCGGCCAGATCGCGACGACGCCGCTCCGCGGATACGAGGACCGCAGTATCGGTCCGGTGAACATCAACGGACAGTACCTGCCGGCGCACGCCATGGCGAAGCATACAGCGGAACTCCGGTTCAACGTGGCGCTCAATCCGATCCCGATCTACTTCCTGGCGTTCGCCGAAGCAGGCAACACCTGGGAGAACCTGGCTAAGTCCGAGATGTTCGATCTGAAGCGGTCCGCCGGTCTCGGCGCACGCTTGCTCATCAATCCGATCGGACTGCTCGGGTTCGATTACGGGTACGGATACGATAATATCACCAACGGCATCAAGAGTCCCACCGGATGGAAGTTCCACTTCCAGTTCGGCCGCGGATTCTGACGGACGAGAATTCACATCATTCAATCATCTATCCAATACAAAGGGGTCATCGTGAAAAAGTTCCTATTCCTCATCCTGGTCGCCGCCACGACCGCATTCGCCCAGCAGGCCGCTCTGAAGATCGGCTATGTCAACTCCGAGACCATCATCAAGGAGATGCCGGAAGCGAAGGATTCACAGGCGAAACTGGAAGGCATCGTGAAGGGCTGGCAGGAGGAGATCGAGAAGCGCGCCGCCGCGCTGCAGCAGAAGTACGAGGAGTACCAGAAGCAGGCGAACATGCTGAATGAATCCTCCAAACAGGCGAAGCAAAAGGAACTGGTCGAGGATGAGCAGAAGCTCAACCAGTACCGTCAGGAGAAGCAGCAGGAACTGGCACTGCAGCGCGAGAAGATCATGAAGCCGATCCAGGAGAAGGTCTACAAAGCGATCGCACAGGTCGCCAAGGAACAGAAGCTTGCGTTCGTGCTGGACCGTGCCACCGAGGTGCCGGTGCTGTATGCCGACCCGCAGTATGACTACACCTTCAAGGTGCTGGACATGCTGAAGCGCGGAGCGAAGTGATCCGCTGACGGTCCGCACCGGACCATTCCACAATCTATCAGAGAGGCTGGTTATGAAACGGTTGCTGATGTTCTGCTGTCTGCTGGGACTGACGGCGATGGCCGATGCGCAAACGAAGATCGCGTTCATCAATTCCGCGACGGTGATGGAACAATTGCCCGAGGCGCAGGATGCGCAGAAACAGATCGATGCACTCGCACAGCAGTGGCAGGCCGAACTGACGCAGATGGCGGCGGACATGCAGCGCAAGATGGACGAGTACGATAAGCGGAAGCTCATCATGTCCGACAAGCGCCGCGCCGAGGTGGAGAAGGAGCTGCAGGAACTGGACAAGAAGATCGTCGATTTCCGCAGCCTGAAGTTCGGCACGAACGGGGAGATGTTCACCAAGCAGAACGACCTGATGAAACCGATCCAGGAGAAGGTGTTCAAAGCGGTGAAGGATGTGGCGGACGAGGAATCGTACGACTACGTCGTGGACCGGAGCAGTTCCACCATGCTGCTGTTCGCCAATCCAAAGCATGACCTCACCCAGAAGGTCATCGCCAAACTCATCCAGAAATGAATCGAACGAGTCCCGGCCTTCCGGGACTCGTTCCCGTTTTCTATGATCACAGTACGTGATATCGCACAGCTGCTGGACGGTGAGGTCATCGGGGACGGGACCGTCGCCATCACCGGTGTGGCCAAAGTGGAAGAGGCCGGCGCCGGGATGCTGGCCTTCATCGCCAATCCCAAGTACGAACGGTTCGCCGAGACCACGGCCGCATCCTGCGTGCTGGTCAGCCGCACCTTCGATCCGTCCAAATTCTCCAAACTCCCCGCAGCGCTCATCCGGCTCGATGATCCGTATGCATCGTTCGTGATCGCCATCGAACGGTTCATGCCGAAGAAAGCGGAGATCGCCCCCGGTATCCATCCCACGGCGGTCATCGATCCGACGGCCGTCATCGGCACCGGCTGTTCCATCGGCGCCTATGTGGTGATCGGCGCCGGTTCCTCGGTCGGAGAGAATGTCACCCTGCATCCGCATGTCGTCATCGGCAGGGATGTGAAGATCGGCCGCTCCACGCTCATCTACGCCCATGTGACGGTGCGCGAGGAATGCGTCATCGGCCAGCGTGTCATCATCCAGCCGGGAGCGGTGATCGGCGGGGACGGTTTCGGATTCGCGCCGAAGAAGGACCGGAGCTACCAGAAGATCCCGCAGCTCGGCATCGTCGTTCTGGAGGACGATGTGGAGGTCCAGGCGAACACCTGTATCGACCGTGCAACGCTCGGCGAAACGAGGATCAAACGGGGGACGAAGCTCGACAATCTGGTGCAGATCGCCCACAATGTGACGGTCGGAGAGGATACGGTCATCGCTGGTTCCTCCGGCGTCGCGGGAAGCACCAAGGTCGGCAACCGCAATATGGTCGGCGGCGCTGTCGCCATCACCGGCCATGTGCATACGGCGGACGATGTGAAGGTCGCCGGCGGATCCATCGCCACGCGGGCGCTGGATGAACCCGGTGCGACCTATTCCGGCTATCCGGCGAAGGAAGCCGGGAAATGGCGGAAGATCGAAGCGGCATCCCGGTCGCTTCCCGATATGCTCACCGAGATGCGCGAAGTGAAGCAGCGTCTTGCCGCACTGGAACAAGAACTCACGAAATTGAAACCTTAAGACCGACCGCCCTGCATCCCTGACCGGAGGGCAGAGGCTGGTCCCGGAGGACCGATGTTAGTTCAGCAACGCACCATCAAACGACCTGTTTCCCTGTCCGGTATCGGACTCCACACCGGCACGCAGTGCACCATGACGTTCCGTCCGGCGCCCGAGAATTATGGTATCCGGTTCCGCCGCGTGGATATCGGCGGCTCGCCCGAGATCCCGGCGGATGTCGATCATGTGGTGGACGTTGCGCGCGGAACGACGCTCGGCATCGGCGATGTCCGCGTCCACACCACCGAGCATGTGCTTGCCGCGGTGGTCGGTCTGCTCATTGACAATATCATCATCGATCTGGACGGTATCGAACCGCCGATTGGGGACGGCAGCGCCAAGCCGTATGTGGATGTGCTGCAGGATGCCGGATTCGAGATGCAGGAGGCCCCGAAGGACTATCTGGTGCTCGACCAGATGGGGGAATACAAGGATAAGAAGCGCGGCGTGCATATCGTCGCGCTGCCGACCGATGATTTCCGGATGACCGTCATGGTCGATTACAATAACCCTGCGCTCGGCAGTCAGCACACCGGTATCTTCGACCTGGAGAAGGAGTTCGTCCCGGAATTCTCCATGTGCCGCACCTTTTGCTTTCTGCATGAGGTGGAGCAGCTGCGCGATGCCGGTCTGATCAAAGGCGGCGCGCTCGACAATGCCATCGTCATTGCGGACAAGGACCTGCCGGACGATGAACTGCGCCGCATCGCGGACAAGCTCGGCATCAAGGAATCGATCTTCCTCGGCGGCCACGGCCAGCCGGTGAACAACAAGACGCTCCGGTTCAAGAACGAGCCGGCGCGCCACAAATTGCTGGACATGGTCGGCGACCTCGCCCTCATCGGCGTACCGCTGAAGGCCCATATCCTCGCCGCACGTCCCGGTCATGCCGCGAACGTGGAGTTCGCCAAGATCGTCCGCAAACTCTATCAGCAGAAGAAGATCGTCAAGAAGTACCAGCATGAGAAGAAGCAGGGAGTGGTGTTCGATGTGACCGCATTGCAGCGGATCCTGCCGCACCGCTATCCGTTCCTGCTGGTGGACAAGATCGTCGAGTTCAAACTGAACGAACGGTGCGTCGGTGTGAAGAGCGTCTCCATGAACGAGGAGTTCTTCCAGGGACATTTCCCGGGCGCACCGGTGATGCCGGGGGTGCTCATCATCGAAGGGATGGCGCAGACCGGCGGCATCCTGTTGCTGATGGCGGCGGTCCTCATCGGATTCGACATCATTCTCCGCGCCGCGCAACGTCCGTTTCGGCGTGAATCTCGATTTTTAATCAACAGTATCATCCTATGAGTGCGACCTCTATGAAAACAACGAACTTCCTCTGGAAATCCGGGATTCTGACCCTGATCGCGGCCACCGTGCTGCTGGCACAGATCACGCCGCAGGTGCAGATGTTCCGCAATGAACCGAAAGGGAACATCCAATACCGGAAGAAAGGGATCCTGGACGGTAACCTGGTCCGGACGGTGTACCAGAACAACGCCGAGATCTCCGACTGGTTCGACGGCGCTGTCGCCGCACCGCACGGTGAATGGCCGAAAGGGACCGGTCACCGGAGCCTGGACGGTCTGGCCTTGCTGATCGGAACCCGTATCAAGATCACCGACGCGACCGGCAAACAGAAGTATATCACGCCGATCCAATCCTCCTACCGTGAGGAGATGGATTTCGATCCGGTGACGCGTGAAGTGTGGGGCATGGAACCGGTCCCCGGATACGTGAATCCTTCCGCCACCAAGCCGGGCATCAATGTGGACAAGGGCTCGTTCCCGTCCCGCTGGCCCCGCTCCATCTTCTACGACCTGTACGGGACGCAGGAGGATTCCATCAAGAAGTGGGACGGATTCTGGTACGGATATTTCGGCCGCGGTGTGAGCAATGCGCAGCTGGAGACATACTTCGTCATCGATGATTCGCCGGATAAGGAATGGGCGAACGCCCTCGATAAATTCTACCCGGTTGCGGGTGATTCCGCACGCGGCGGTATCGGTCTGCGGGTGGAAGTGCGCGGGTTCCAGTGGACGCACGTGCTGGCAGAGGATATCATCTTCTGGCATTACGATGTGATCAATTTGTCCGATAACAATTATGACTCCACCGTGTTCGGCTTCTACACCGATCCGAGCGTCGGTTCCGTGAACAACGATGCACGGTTCGACCGCCAGCTGGATATGGCGTATGCATGGGCGCCGACCGGGAAGGGACTACCCGACAATTATAAGACCGGCTATTATGGCCAGGCATTCCTTGAAAGCCCGGGGAACGGCACCAACGGTCTGGATGATGATGGTGATGCGACCAAGACCGACGGAACGCTCTGGAAGAACGGCACCGCATTCAACGCGTCGATGATCGATGAACGCCGCGATGACGGCATCGATAATGATGAGGACTGGGCACGCTATACGGATGTGAACAATAACGGTAAATGGGATTCCGATGAACCATTGAACGATGACCTCGGCAAGGACGGCGTCGGACCGTACGATCCGCAGTACACCGGTCCGGATGAAGGGGAAGGGGACGGGCTTCCGACACTGGGTGAACCGAGCTTCGACCGCACGGACAAGGATGAATCGGACCAGATCGGTCTGCAGTCCGCATACATCAACATCCTCGGCCCGAAAGGACCCACGAGCGTCTGGCCGAAGAACGACAATATCATGTGGGGCGTGATGACCGGCGGGTTCGTCGATACGGCAGTGACCAACTCCAACATCTCGATGGTCTTCTCCTCCGGTATCTTCCCGCTCAAGAAGAGCCAGCGTGAACGCTTCTCGATCGCCGTGCTGTTCGGTGATGATTTCTCCGACCTGGTCTTCAACAAAGTGACGGTGCAGGCCATCTACAATGCGAACTACAATTTCGCACAGCCGCCGCTCACGCCGACACTGACTGCGGTCGCCGCGAACAAGAAAGTGTATCTGTATTGGGATGCGGTCGCGGAGAAATCATACGACCGGTTCCTGAAATCGTTCGACTTCGAAGGGTACCTGCTCTACCGCTCCGGCGAACCGGAGTTCCAGGACCTGAAGGTGATCACCGATTCGAAAGGGCAGGGGAAATTCTGGAAACCGCTCGTTCAGTGGGATCTCATCGACACTGTGCGCGGACCGGACCCGGTCGGCATCAACGGCGCCCACTTCTGGCGCGGTGATGAGACGGGGATCGTCAACTCCTACATCGATACGACGGTCGTGAACGGGACCAAGTACTATTATGCACTGGTGTCCTATGACAAGGGTGTCGTGCCGACGAAGATCGATCCGTTCTTCGGTCCCACCGGCGGTCTGACACCGTCCGAGTGCACCAAGATCATCTCGGAGGATTTCAACGGAACGTTGAAGTTCGTCGACCAGAACTGTGCGGTGGTCATCCCGAATGCCGAAGCGGCCGGCTATGTGGCAGCGAAGGTGGAAGGGAACACGCTCCGCGTGCAGCAGGGGATCGGCACCGGCAGCATGTCCATCGGCATCGTGAATCCGACCCAGATGGTGGAAGGAAATACCTATAAAGTGATGTTCGATTCCACCGGCAAGTTCCCCGATTACAAGACCACGACGTACAAGATCATCAGGAAGAACGCGGCGAACGTGACCGATACGGTCCGCAAAGGACTCAATCTGAAGACCGCCAGTCCGGTGATCGACGGGTTCGTGGTCTCCGTGCGGAACGACACCTCCATCGCCGTGGTCGATACCGCTTCCGGCTGGCTGCCGGGGAGCAAGACCAATGTGCTGCTGCGTGTGAACATGGACAAATCGTATCCGGCACTGAACAAGGCGTGGCCGGCCGATTATGAAGTGCGGTTCTTCGACACCAACCAGGATGTGTCGGCGTTCGAGGATCCGCCAGTGTTCATCACCGACTCGGTGAAGTTCACCATCACCAATACCACCAGCGGGTACCGCTGCAAGTTCCTCATCCAGGACATCGACCTGAACGGGAAGTTCTCGCTCGGCGATACCATCCGCATCCTGGACGGGTACAAGGACGCTTCGGACTTCAAGATCGTGTATAATTTCGCCTACACTTTCCGTCCGTTCGTCTCGCCGGTGACCCCGACGGCAGGGGACAAGTTCGCGATCAAGACGACGAAGTTCTTCGCCGGCGGCGATTACTTCGAGTTCAAGACGCACGGTGCACGCATGGATGACGGGCTTGCGAAATCGTCGCTCGCACGGATCAGCGTCGTCCCGAATCCTTACGTCTCCACGGCAAAATGGGAACGCCGGACGCTCTATCAAAGCGGCCGCGGCGACCGGAAGATCGACTTCACCAACCTCCCGCCGGTCTGTACCATCAAGATCTTCACGGTGGCCGGTTCACTGGTGAAGACGATCGAGAAGAACACGCCGGCGACGAACGGAACGGCATCATGGGATCTGATCTCGGATGACGGTATGGAAGTGGCGTACGGCCTGTACGTCTTCCACGTGAAAGCCCCGAACATCGGCGAACACATCGGCAAATTCGCCGTGATCAAATAGGACAGGAAAGAGAACGACCATGACCCTTACCTCAAGAACAACCACTGCCATCCTGCTGCTGTCGATCCTCTGCCTCTCCGGGGCCGGCGCACAGACGTTCAAATCCAACGTCTCCAAGAAAGGGACCACCGCGGCGCCGTTCCTCTCCATCGGACAGGGGGCCCGCGCCCTCTCCATGGGCGGCGCGTTCGTCGCTGTGGCGGACGATCCGAGTTCCATGTATTGGAACCCGGCCGGCATCGCCGGGCTCACCGGTGTCTCGGTGATCGTCGACCATACCCAATGGTTCGCCGACATCCAGTATAACTATCTCGGTGCCACGATCGGTCTCGGCGACCTGGGAACGGTCGGATTGACCTTCACCGGTTCCAGCATCGATGAGATGCTCGTGACGACCGTGGACAATCCGGAGGGGAACGGTGAGACCTTCACCGTCACCGATATCGCCGTGAGCGTCGCGTACGCGCTCAATCTGACCGATAAGTTCTCCATCGGCTTCAATCCCAAATTCATCCACCAGAAGATCTGGAGGATGTCCGCCAGTGCAATGGCGATCGATATCGGCGTGAAGTACATCACGCCGTTCGACGGCGCCGTGCTCGGAATGTCGATCACCAATTTCGGCTCCAAGATGCAGCTGACCGGCAACTCCACCGTGGTGTTCCACGATGTGGACAATTCCACCTCCGGCAACAACGGCAGGATCCCTGCCAACCTCGGCACCGAGGAGTGGATGCTGCCGCTGAACTTCCGCGTCGGGATCGCCTACGGTGTCTATCGTGACGATGCCAACCAGCTTACGCTGGCCGTGGATGCATCGCATCCCAGCGACAACTATGAGAGCATCGACCTGGGCGGTGAGTACATCTTCAATGACTTCCTCTCCATCCGCGGCGGTTTCAAGTCGATGTTCCTCGCCGATTCCGAAGAAGGACTCACGCTGGGCGTCGGTGTGAAACAGGCGATCGTCGGCAGCTCCGTCGTGACGTTCGATTACGGCTATCAGGATTTTGGGATCCTGAAGAATGTCCAGAAATTCACCGTTGGCATCAATTTCTGAACCAGGCCGCGGCGTGATGGTCCCGGGACCATCACGCAAGCGACCTTCACCATCAGCTCCGGTCCCTATGAAGAAGACCTTCCTTGTTCTCCTTTCCATCGTTCTGTTCACCGCCGCAGCGACCGCGCAGGTCGGAACGCTGAAATCGACCCTGTCGCTGCAGGTCGTGTCGGATGTGACCATCCCGTACCAGAACGGGATCCCTGTGCCGTCGTTCGAGAAACAACCCCGCGCGACGGTCTCCCTGGCCGGTGTCTGGAAGAAGTCACGGTTCGCCGCGAACCATACGCTCAGCCTCACCATGCGTGACTCGGCCGGCCTCGATGCGCTCCATGCCGAAGCGGCCGGGCGTCATACGCCGCACTTCAATGACCAGGCATGGGCGGATAAATCACTGCCGGCGATCGAGAATAACATGGTGCAGTACGAACGGATGCCTGAGTTCTATTCCGACGGCGTGTTCTACCGGACCCGCTTCACACTGCACGATTCGCTCCAGCAGCGGTATGCCCGTCTGAACTTCCTTGCTGTCAATTACATCGCCGATGTGTGGCTCAACGGGGTCTATCTGGGATACCATGAGGGCGGATACACACCGTTCTCGTTCGATGTTACCGGTGCATTGCGCTATGACAGTGCGAATGTGCTGACGGTGCGCGTGGACAATATCCCCTGGGGTTCACGGAAGGACATTGTGCCGTATGTGGAGAGCGACTGGTTCAATTATACCGGCATCATCCACGAACCGTATCTGGAATTCAGCGGGAAGGTATCGGTGGTGCGTGCCGATGTGGTGCCGAAGAACATCGCCGGGCTCATCGACGGGACGATCGTGGTGCAGAACCGCACGAAGAGCAGTGCCTCGGTCGACGTGACCGTGACGGTCTATACGGCGAAGACCGATACTCTCTCGCTCCGCAAGGAGGTCTCAGCAGAGCTGGCGGATGCACCGGTCTCCCTGCAGGGGACGACCGCGGCATCGTTCAGCGTCCCGGCCGAATCGGTCGCTGTCTGGAAACCGTCGTTCACCGTCGCTTCACCGAAACTCTGGTCGCCCCGTTCTCCGAATCTCTACATCCTGAAAGTGACCGTCTCCCAGGCCGGCGTGGTGAAAGATGAGTTCTATACCCAGTTCGGCATCCGTACCGTGAAGACGGCAGAGGATAAACTGCTGCTGAATGAGAAGACGATCTTCCTGCACGGCGTTGCACGGCATGAGGACCATCCGACGTACGGCCGCGCGATCCCGCCCTCCGAGATCTACAACGATCTGCGGATCGTCAAAGGGGTCAATGCCAATTATCTCCGGACCGGTCACTATCCGAACCATCCGTTCACCTACATTGTTGCGGACCGTCTCGGCCTGCTGGTGATGGAGGAACTTCCGGTATGGTGGTTCGATGAAGTGTTCCCATGGCTCATCCAGAACAGTGTGCGTCAGATCCATCAGCAGATGTTCCGCGAGATGGCGTTCCGCGACCGTAACCGTCCCTCCATCGGTCTGTGGAGCCTCGCCAACGAGTGCCGCGATGTTGCAGGCCGCAGCACCTTCTTCCAGGCGATGAAGATCGACCTTGAATCACAGTATTGGGACGGACGCCTGTTCACGCAGTCCGCAGCAGCGGACCGCCCGGGACCGTGGGATGAATCACAGTCCCAGCTCGATGTGGCAGGGTGGACGATGTACTTCGGTATCTTCTACAATCCGTACGGTTTCGGTTACTACAAAGGGACGAGGAACTTCCTGCTCGATGCGCATGACTATCATCCCAAGAAGCCGGTCATCGCCACCGAATACGGATACTGGTCCGGTGAGGAGATGAACCAGTTCCCGGCGCAGGTGAAGACGTTCGATTCCACGTTCCTGGCGTTCGAGAAACAGGCGCCGATCCTGCGCGACGGGCGGTACAACTTCCAGGGATTCCTGGCCGGCGTCACCTGGTGGTGCATCTTCGACTGGTACCGTCAGTCCAACGGTTTCCAGAGCATGGGATTGATGCGGATGGACCGGAAAGTGGAGAAACCGGTCATGACGTCGCTCAGAACGATGTATGCAAAGTATGCGGATAAGAGCGAGAATATCACCGCTGCACCGCGTGTCGGGAATGACGTACCGCTCTCCTTCGAGGTGCTGCAGAACTATCCGAATCCGTTCAACCCGTCCACCTCGATCGGTTTCCGTCTGCCGGAGAAGGCCTATGTGACCATCACTGTCTACGATGTGTTGGGGAAACAGGTCGCAACGGTCCTGAGCGAAGAGAAGGAAGCGGGTGCATATACGGTCCCGTTCCATGCCTCCGGGCTTGCATCGGGTGTCTATCTGTACAGGATCGCGGCCGGTGCGCATACGGCCGTCCGTAAGATGACCGTGTTGAAGTGACATGAAGCGGCTCATCCTGCTGTTGATATGCTGCACCGCACTGGCACCGGCGAAGATCTATAAAGGTGCCGAGTATCGGACCAAAGAGAGTTACACCTATGGGCGGTTCGAGGTGCGGCTCAAATCAGCGTATCGGGACGGGATGCTGACATCGTTCTTCACCTACAACGACAATTATCCCGCAACGGAGTGGAATGAGATCGATATCGAGATCCTTGGCCGCTACCGTGATGTCGTTCAGTTCAACCCCATCACTCCCGGTCAGCTCAACCATGTGAGTCATTATCGGACGTCGTTCGATCCGTCGGCCGATTTCCATGAGTATGGATTCGAGTGGACGCCGGACTATGTCGCCTGGTTCGTGGACGGGCAGGAAGTGCACCGTCAGACCGGAGCGCATATCGCGCAGCTGAATCTCCCGCAGAAGATCATGATGAACATCTGGCCGCCGGTCTATTACGGCTGGGTCGGACAGTGGGATGAGAATGCGCTGCCGGCATTCACGTACTACGACTGGGTCCGCTATTCCTCCTACACTCCCGATTCCGGGAATGTCGGCACCGGCAACAACTTCACGGTGCAGTGGAAGGATGAGTTCACGGCGTGGGACACGGCCCGCTGGCAGAAAGCGACACATACCTTCAACGGGAATAATTGTGATTTCATCCCGGCCAATGTGGTGTTCAAGGATGGGATGCTCATCCTCTGTCTCACAAAAGAGAACGCGGTCGGCTACACCGATAATACCGGTCCGTTCGTGAAGCATGCCCGTGCGGAGAAGGAGGGTGTGCTCATCCGGTTCACCGAGGAACTGGACACAGCCTCCGCTCAGAACCCGGCATCCTATATCAACGCAGCATATCCGGTCACGGCCGCTGCGATCCAGGATGACCGGCAGTCGGTCCTGCTGACCCTCAGCAATTATCACCGCGATTCGGTGAGCAATGTGGTCATCAACAATGTGAAGGACCTCTCGGGGAAGAACAGTTCCGGTGTGAAGAATGCCGTGCTGATCAAACCTGTGCCGCTGACCTTTCCCGTGAAAGTGAATTGCGGCGGCCCGGCGCTGAACGGGTATCTGCCGGACCAGGAATGGGGACCGACGGTCGAGTACGGGCGGATGGACGGAGCGAACTACTCCAACATGTCGACCACGACCGGACCGGCCGATCCGCTCCTGTTCCGCACTGAAGCGAATGGTTTGGTGAAATACCGGTTCCGCGTGCCGAACGGAATGTACAGCGTCACGCTGCTGATGGCGGAGAATTTCTTCACGGAGCAGGGGAAGAGGAACTTCACCGTCTCGGTGGAGGAGTGCCTGGTCATCAGGAAACTCGATCTGATCCGTGATGCCGGATTCCGTGTGCAGGTTCAACGGACCATCGCCGCTGTTCCGGTGAAGGATGGCATTCTCGACATCCACTTCATGGCGGAGATCGACAACGCTGTGGTGAATGCCATCATCGTGGAGAAGGTGATTGCATCGGTCGATCAGGGGATGCGTCCGCTGCCGGCGCGTCCGTCACTCGGTCAGAACTATCCGAATCCGTTCAACGGCCGCACGGTGATCCCGGTGACCGCGGTGAACGATGAACCGCTGACCCTGCGTGTTTTCGATGCGCTCGGGCGGATGGTCCATGAACAGGCGCTCGGTGCACTGACGCCGGGTGAACATCCGATCGCGTGGGATGCCCGCACTGGTGCAGGACATGCCGTTGCCACCGGACTCTATCTCTATACAGTGGAAGGACGGAACTTCCGTTCTGCAAAGAAGATGCTGCTGGTCCGATAGGACCGTCGTGCTACGATCATCACTCTCTATTCTCTCATAGTAAAGGATACCATCATGAAGTTCCTCACCCTTTCCTGCCTGGTACTGCTGGGCTTCTCCCTGACGGTCGCGCAGCCGAAGTCCGCTGCAGCGGTCGATGCGAAGGTACGCAGTCTGATGAAATCGATGACGCTGGAAGAGAAGATCGGCCAGATGACCCAGGTCGATTATGAAGCGATCAAGAACACACCGCAGGATATCGTCAAGTTTGGTCTTGGTTCCATCCTGTGGGGAGGCAATTCAGAGATCGTCGACCTGAGTCCCAAAGGCTGGGCGGACTGCTACGACTCCCTGCAG
Source organism: Bacteroidota bacterium (assembly GCA_013361065.1). GTDB lineage: Bacteria > Bacteroidota > Ignavibacteria > UBA10030 > UBA8401 > UBA8401. Next base: position 5,395 of record JABWAK010000031.1, on the reverse strand, counting down.
GGACTCTCGGAGCGGACGCGGCTGAAAGTGCCGATCCTCTTCGGGATAGATGCGGTGCATGGTCACAACAATGTGATCGGCGCGGTGGTCTTCCCGCATAATATCGGTCTCGGTGCGGCGAACGATGCTGCCCTCATGGAAAAAGTGGCGATGGTCACGGCAAAGGAAATGAAAGGGACCGGCATCCACTGGGCATTCGCTCCGTGTGTGGCGGTGGCCAGGAACGAACGGTGGGGACGGACCTATGAGAGTTTCGGTGAGGAACCGGAACTCGTGCGTGCGATGGGAACTGCCCATGTGAAGGGTCTGCAGGGTGCCGACCTCGCGGCGAAGACCTCGGCACTGGCGTGCGTGAAGCATTTCGTCGGGGACGGCGGTACGACCAACGGCAAGGACCAGGGGAACACCGAAGTGGACCTGGCGACGCTCCGCTCCGTCCATATGCCGGCGTATAAGGATGCGATCGATGCCGGAGCGCTCTCCGTGATGGCCTCCTACAACAGCTGGAACGGCAACAAGATGCACGGCAACCGCTACCTGCTCACCGATGTGCTGAAAGGGGAGCTGAAGTTCCAGGGCTTCGTTGTTTCGGACTGGAACGGTATCGATCAGCTGTCGCCCAATTACAAATATGCAGTGGAGCAGTCGATCAATGCCGGCATGGATATGGTGATGATCACCTCGCCCCGCGGCAACTTCAACAGCTATGACGTATTCACCTCCACCCTGAAACAGCTCGTGAAGGAGAAAGCGGTCAGCATGGCACGCATCGATGATGCGGTCCGCCGCATTCTGAAAGCGAAAGTGATGATGGGGCTGTTCGAGAACCGCTATACTGACCGTGCATTGCTGGCAGAGGTCGGTTCTGCGTCGCACCGCGAAGTGGCCCGTGCCGCCGTTCGTCAGTCATTGGTGCTCATGAAGAACGACACCGGTATCCTGCCGCTCTCGAAGAATGTGAAACGTCTCATCATCGCCGGCAAGGGCGCGGATGATATCGGCATGCAGTGCGGCGGCTGGACGATCGACTGGCAGGGAAAGGTGGGCCCGGTCACGACCGGCGGTACGACCATCCTGCAGGCGGTGAAGCAGGCTGTCTCTTCCGGTACCGTCGTGAAATATTCTGCGGATGGCAGCGGTGCGGACAGCGGCGATGTTGCGGTGGTGGTCGTGGGTGAACAGCCGTATGCCGAGTTCATGGGTGACAAGGCGGACCTCTCCCTCTCGCCGGAGGATGTCGCCGTAGTGGAAAAACTCCGCGCGCGCAAGGCGCAGGTGGTGGTGGTCCTCCTCTCCGGACGTCCGATGATCGTCACTCCGGTGCTGGAGAAGAGTGCAGCGTTCGTGGCAGCGTGGCTGCCGGGCACCGAGGGACAGGGCGTTGCCGATGTGCTGTTCGGCGATCATGCGCCGACGGGAAAACTGCCCCACTCGTGGCCCCGCACCATGCAGCAGGTGCCGATCAATGTGGGGGATAAGGAGTACGATCCGCTCTTCCCGTTCGGATTCGGCCTGACCTATGCCGCAGCAAAAGCGGTCAAATAACGGAGTTCGTCCCATTCACTGACGCGCCCGAACGGCGCCTGTATTCGAAAGGAACACTATGGCTTCCATCACTACCGCTGCACCGCAGCACACCGATGCCCCCCAGGGAGGCGACTACCGTGTACCGCTGGCGGTCGTCACGATGCTCTTCTTCATGTGGGGTTTCCTCACCTGCCTGAATGATATCCTCATCCCGCATCTGAAAGGGGTGTTCGATCTCAACTACACGCAGACGATGCTCATCCAGTTCACCTTCTTCGGTGCCTACTTCATCATGTCGGTGCCGTCCGGATCCATCATCGCGAAGCTTGGGTATCAGAAAGGGATCGTGGTGGGATTGCTGACCGCAGCCGTGGGAGCATTGATGTTCTATCCGGCAGCAAGCGCTACTTCCTATCCGCTCTTCCTCTCCGCTCTGTTCGTCCTCGCTTCCGGCATCACACTGCTGCAGGTCGCTGCCAATCCGTATGTTGCCGTGCTCGGTAAACCGGAGACCGCCTCCAGCCGTCTGAATCTGACACAGGCATTCAACTCGCTCGGCACGACCATCGCCCCGTACTTCGGCGGCGTGCTCATCCTTTCCTCCGTTGCCGGCCTCACGCCGCAGCAGGAAGCGGAGATGGTGCAGATGCCGTACGTCGGCCTCGCTGTTGCTCTGGCCGTCCTCGCGGTCGTCATCTGGCGTTCCAAACTCCCGGTGATCGCATCGGTGGAGGACCATCACGCGAAGGCAGGGAAATTGACCGACGCTCTCAAATACCGTCATCTGGTGCTCGGCGCGGTCGGTATCTTCGTCTATGTCGGTGCCGAGGTGTCCATTGGTTCCTTCCTTGTGAACTTCCTCGGTCAGGCCGATGTGGCCGGGCTGCCGGAAGCGACCGCCGCCGGTTTTGTATCGTATTATTGGGGCGGCGCGATGATCGGCCGGTTCGTCGGTTCGGCGATGCTGCAGAAGGTGAATCCGGGGAAATTACTCGGTATATTCGCATTGGTGGCCAGCGCGCTCGTGTTCGCGACGGTCGGGCTCACCGGACAGGCCGCGATGTGGACCATCCTGGCGGTCGGTCTCTTCAATTCCATCATGTTCCCGACCATCTTCACGCTCGGCATCGACGGACTCGGGAAACTGACCAGTCAGGGATCCAGCATCCTCATCATGGCGATCGTCGGCGGTGCCATCATCCCGGTAGGACAGGGTGCACTGGCCGACACCATCGGCATCCAGACCGCGTTCATCCTGCCGGCGGTCTGCTATCTGTATATCGCATATTATGGTTTCATCGGTTCGCGTCATGCGTAACAAAGGAAGGACAATGGTGAAAACGATGAACATCCTGCCGCTGATCCTGTTGGTGTTGGGAATGGCTCCGAACGCCGGCTGCACGAAAGAAGAATCCGGGACCATCACCGATCCGCCGCGGGTGGTCGTGACGGACACAACGCACGCCATTCCCGGCTGGCAGCTCGTCTGGAACGATGAGTTCAACGGTCTGGCGGTCGATTCCAGCAAATGGTCATATGAAGTGAACGGCAGCGGCGGCGGCAACAATGAACTACAGTACTATACTGACCGGTACCAGAATTCATATGTGGACAGCGGTGCGCTGGTGATCGTTGCGCGGAAAGAGAATTACCTCGGCAAGAGGTATACTTCCGCACGGATGCGGACGAACTTCCGCGGCGACTGGACGTACGGCAAGTTCCTCATCCGGGCGAAACTCCCGAGCGGCGTCGGCACCTGGCCCGCCATTTGGATGCTCTCCACCGACTGGAAATACGGCGGATGGCCGGCGAGCGGCGAGATCGACATCATGGAGCATGTGGGGTACGACCAGGATGTGGTCCATGCCTCCATCCATACACAGAAGTATTATCATAAGATCGGAACGCAAAAATCAGGGAATGTGAAGGTCCCCGGTGCTTCGACCGGTTACCATACCTATGGACTCGATTGGTATCCGGACAGCATGGAGTTCTCCGTGGACGGTTCGAAATATTTCACGGCGTACAATGACGGCTCCGGCTGGCAGGGCTGGCCGTTCGACCAGCGCTTCCATTTCATCCTGAACATCGCCGTCGGCGGTGATTGGGGCGGGGCGAAAGGGGTGGATGATAACATCTTCCCGCAGTCGATGTTCATCGATTACGTCCGCGTCTATAAGAAGAATCCCTGACCGGCACGAAGCCGCAGCACCGCCGTGCTGTCCGGTGAGACCGGACGGCACGGCGATCCTGAACACCATCCGCGTTCCTGTACCGCTGTACCATACCCCGCCCGGGGTTCCATAGTGAGGTGACCATGCAGCACACCATCCGCTCTCTCATCCTTCTCACCATCCTTTTATCGCCGATGGCGTCACCGGGATCCGGTTTTGTGACCGTGAACGGCACCTCCCTGCGGGCATCGGACGGATCCGTCCTGTTCCTGCGAGGCATCAACCTCGGCAACTGGCTGATGCCCGAAGGCTACATGTTCAAGTTCACCCATGCCAACTCTCCGAAGCGGATCAACGAGACATTCCTGCAGCTGCTGGGACCAGAGGAGACGCGGAAGTTCTGGGAGAAGTACCGCGACAATTATATCACCCATGAGGATATCCGGTTCATCAAGCGGTGCGGACTGAATTCCATCCGCGTCCCGTTCAATTACCGGCTGTTCGTCTCCGAGGACCAGACGGTGCGGTTCGACGGACCGGGATTCGCCATGCTGGACCGTGTGATCCGCTGGAGCAGGGAGGAGGGGGTGTATGTGGTGCTGGATATGCATGCGGCGCCGGGAGGACAGACCGGCGACAATATCGATGACAGCGACGGATATCCGTACCTGTTCGAAAGTCCCGCCGCGCAGCAGCTGACCATCGATCTCTGGAAGGAGATCGCTGCGCGGTATGCGAAAGAGACGATCGTGATCGGATACGACCTGCTCAACGAACCGATCGCAACGTACTTCGATGCCGCACGGTTCAATCCGGGTCTGGAGCCGCTGTACAAGCGGATCACCGCCGCGATCCGGCAGGTGGATACCAGCCACATCATCTTCCTCGGCGGGGCGCAATGGAACAATAACTTCTCCGTCTTCGGTCCGCCGTTCGACCGCAAGGTGGTCTACACGTATCACAAATACTGGTGCGATACCACCCAGGCGATGGTGCAGGAGTATGCCGATTTCATGAAGCGGTATAACGTCCCGATCTGGATGGGGGAATCGGGCGAGAATACGGACCAGTGGATCGATGCCTGGCGCCGGTTGAACGAACGGAACAATTTCGGGTGGTGCTTCTGGCCGTACAAGAAGATGGATGCCGGCAGCAATATGGTCTCGATCCCGAAGACGGCAGAGTGGGATTCGATCATCACGTTCGCCAACAAGCCGAGGACCACGTACAAGGAGATCCGCGAGGCGCGTCCTTCCGACCATATCATCAAGAAAGCTTTCACGGATTATCTGGACCTCTGCAGGTTCGAGCGGTGTACGGTGAATGACGGCTATCTCCGCGCGCTGGGTGTGAAACGGCCGTAGTCACCGCTCGGTCACGCCGGCGGTCCAAGGCACGGGTATTATGAGAACGCAATCTATTTCGATCATGTTCAGGGCGGCACTGTGTATCTGCGGTGTGTTGTCCGTTATCCATCCTCTCTTGGCACAATCCTTCTCTTCATCCGATCTTCCCATCGTAGTGATCAAAACCAACGGACAGACCATCGTCAACGAGCCGAAGATCACGGCGGACATGGGCATCATCGACAACGGCGCCGGCGTACGCAACAACCTCGCCGATCCGTTCAACGTGTACAACGGCAAGATCGGCATCGAGAAACGCGGCTCCAGCTCGCAGATGTTTCTCAAGAA
>JABWAK010000030.1 GCA_013361065.1 Bacteroidota bacterium | reverse complement strand
CCCGGATACGTTGTACATAGGAAACCGGGTTCGTTGCGCTTGGCGCCAGGCAAGTGTTGGCCACCAACCAGGTGCGGTAGATTTCATAACTGCCGTTGCAAATATTCAGGACAACGTCGGTGTAACCAATCGAAGCGGAGCACAGGGTTCCGTTGCCGATGGGCGCACCGTTGATGCTTGGCTGGCCCGTGTTCGACGGCTCGGTAGCCGCGTCGTTCAGGTAGGCCGTTTCACAGTTCACCGTGATGTCCGCGGGGAATACCACGTCGTCCAGATCGAACGGAATAACCGTGATGGTTTGCGTGCAAGCGGCCTGGTTACCCCATTTATCCGTCACGAAGAAGGTACGGGTAATGACCTGGCGCGGGTTGCCGCATTCGCCGTTGTCCTGTACTTCGTCGTCTACTTGTGTCGTCGTCGTGCTGCAATCCTGGATGCCCACGTTGCCCGTGTGGCTTACCTCGGTCGATTCCGAGCAGGCGATTGTGATGTCTTCAGGACAATTCAACGTCGGCGCCAGTTTGTCTTCCACTTTTATTTGTCCCCAGCACATATTGCCGCTCGTGGCGTGTACCAGGGTGTAGTTCAGCGTTTTGCCGATGTGCGTGGCATCCACGCGGTTCGGCGGGTTGTAACTGTTTGTTCCGAACGGATAGGTCAGCACCACCGAGTAGTCGTCGAAGCAGGCGTACGTGCCTTCCAGCACTTCATCCGGCGTGATGTCTTCCACACAATCCGCATCCAGCGACACATGCACCAGGTCGTTGCACACCACCACTGTCGGGGTGTTCACAATCTGGATCACCTTGGTGATTTTCTGCTGGCAGCCCGGGTCGGCCTGCGCTTGCGCGTCGGTACCGCCCACCAACTGCCCGTTGATCACCAGGTTTGTCGTCGGCGTGCCGGCGTCGAAGGTCGCCATCACCGTGTGGAAGCCCAGGCCCAGGGCCTGCGCATCGAATACGTTGGTTGCCACGCCGTTAACCATGATCTGTGTCACCACGCCGGCAGCGTTGTTGTATTCGCCCACCTCGATGGTGAACGCAGGCGTCTCGATACAGAACGGGTCGTACAGGTTTTTGAAATACGGGTTCGGGTAGTAGCCCTTGTTGGCGATCGTGCCCAACTGGCCCAGGCCGTTGTTCAGCGTGATCGAGTAGCCCTGGCCGTCCACGTGCAACCCTTTCAGCGTGTAGTACACCATCTCGTCGGCCTCATCCACCTGGCCGTCGCCGTCGTTATCGATACCGTCGTACGGATTGCCCGGACTCTCCAGGAAGGCGTACCCGACCAGACCGACCGGACCCTGCCAGAAGGGATTCTGCATCCCCGGGATGTCGCCGGTATAAGTGATATTCTCATCGACATTATAGAAGGACCAGTCATCGTCCGCTTCGGTGAAGAACTGTGTACCGGTCACACCGACGAGCGTACCGACGAGCATACCGAACGCCACACGGTCGTAATTGGTGGTGCTCTTGTTCTCGATCTCGTAGAGGAAGAAGATGTTATCCTGTGCCAGGAACTGCGTCCACTGCAGACCGCGCACCTTCACCTCCAGACCGAGGCCGGAGCGGGTGAGGTTCGTGGAATCGGGTTTGAACGCGATGCTGTCCGGATTGAATTCGGCGAAGTTGAACCGCTGGTCGTTGTTATCATCCATCACATAGAAGCTCTCCTGGTTGGCGCTGACGCGTTTCCCGAAGTACCCGTTCCAGGATCCCTGCCATCCGGGATCGACCGCATCCCCCATTTTGTCCGGCCACTGTGTCGGCCAGGTGTTCTTGTCATCACTCATCGCGATGCTCTGGTTCAGCGGATTGAAGTATCCGTCCACCGGCATGAAGGTCCAGCGGGAGATCCCGTCCGGCGCATAGTCATGGATGGAGGCGGGACGGGCGACCGGCGTACCGATGACCGTCTTGAACTTCTTATTCCCTGCCTTGACCTCAGCCGCAACGAGGATCGACACATCGCCCAGATATCCGTTGGAGGAATAGATCCACGCTCCGCGCGGACGGGTGTCGACCGGCTGACCGATCACACCCCAATTGCCGAACACCGTCTTCACACGGTTGGCATTATGCACGGAAGAACGGTAGTAGCTCGGACCGGACGACTGCGGGAAGACCTGCAGCACGAGCACGGCGAGAAGAAGGGTCCAAAGTGAATTTCGTCTGGCGTTCATAGGTATCCCTGATTAGAATTCGACGGTTGTTCCGACTTCGATGCGGCGCGGCTCGGAATAGTTCGTGGGGACAGTGAAATAGTCGCTGATGGTATTGATGTACTCCCGCTGTCCCGTCTGCCGGGCGATGCCGATATAGCGGGTCTCCCCTGCACGTCCCGTGTCGCCGTAGACGCCGACCTCGTTCTTGATATCGAAGATGTTGTTGATGCGCGCAAAGAGCGTGATCTTCAGCGCATCGAGCACGATGTTCTTATACACACGGACGTCCGTGTTGAAATAGATCGGTTTGATCTCGGAGTTCGTCAGGAAGACCGTCACATCCTTCGTCACTTCCGGGGTGTACGGTGTGCCGCTGCCGTACTGGCTGATAAAGCTGCCGCCCCACGTCTCTTCGGAGTATGAGAAGATGGCATTCAGCGTATGCCGCTGGTCCCATCCGAGAGCGGTCAGTTGCACTTCCGGAAGCTGTCCGCCGGCCACCTGGTTGCGTGCCTGGTTCGGATCCGATGCACTTCCTTTCGCGATCTGGAATGTGTAGTCGAGGCCAAGGGTCATTCCCTGCGCGAACCGTTTGTCCAGCGAGACGATGAAGCCGCGGACGAAACCGAAATCGCTGTTCACATACTTGGTATAGGTACGGGACGCGAATCCGCCGCCGATGGGGATCTGGTCGGCGCGGGAACCGGTCAGGTTCCGGATGTCGCGGAGGTATGCAGTGACGTCGATGCTCATGTCATCGGTGAGCTGCTGCTGCAGTCCGATCTCACCGCTGATGGTCTGTTCCGGCTTCAGGTCCGCATTGCCGGTCGGAGCACCGCGATGGTCAACGTTGCCGGTCCCCTGCCCGACTTTGAATCCGGGATTCGCATAGAGACGCTCAAAGTTCGGGGTCTGGATGAAGTGACCGTAGGAGAAGTGGATCACGCCGCGGTCGGTGATGGGGAATGAAGCACCGAAACGGGGACTCACCTTCAGTTTCGGGGTGGCTTTCTTGTACCAATAGGCACGGCGGTCGGCGACGGTCTTTGCCGGTTCATTCGCATCACGCTGGCCGTTGCCGTTCAGATCATGGAAAGTGTTGAGGAACTTCGCCGGCAGATAGATATCCGGGTCCTCATCATCCGCGAGCACGTTCGCATCCGGTTCGAAGTAGTCGACACGGACACCGATGTTCACGATCAGGTCCTTGAACTCCATCTTGTCCTGGATGTATGCGGAGAGTTCGTAGGGGTTGTGCGTATACGTGTCATGATTCTGCAGACTGTCGCCGTCCACCACCGTATTGATGAAGCGGCTGGACTGGGCGATCTTGTAGGTGGCCTGCGAGTTCACCGTACGGAGCGTGACGTCATCCAGGAAGAGTTCGTGGCGGCGCAGTTCCACGCCGGACTTCACGAAGTGTTCATTGGTCACCTGACTGCTCAGGTCCGCTTTCAGCAGCGCGGTAGTAGTGGAGCGTTTGTAGCGGCTCAGATCGGAACCGCCGGTGCTGAAGGAATAGGAACTGAGGGAACGGCCGAGGTTCGCAAGTTCGGGATGGGTGTAGCGGGGATCGTACGGGTCCTCATACAGATAATGCTGATAGGACTTCTTGAAGTACGAACCGCCGATGGTATAGAACGAATTCGTGCTGAGGGTGTGTGTCAGCTGGAAGATACCGGTGTAGCTCCGGGTGTAATCCTTTCCCTGTCCGTCGGGATTGTACTGGAAGTCCCGATTGTATCCCTGCGACACCACATCATCATAGATACCGGTGATGTTCAATTTGAGTTCGGAGGAGATGCGCAGGGCGAGTTTGGCCTGTAAGTACTGTTTGTCATTCCATCCCATCGGGACCGTCTTGCCGTCCCCCACACCGGAGTTGGCATCATAGAGACTGCGGAAGACCGAATAGGCGGAATCGAACCGGTGACGGTTGATGGAATCGGCCATCGTTTGGGTAATGGAGCCGCCGGCGGCGATGGAGGTGATGCTCTGGTTGATGTACGTGGAGTCGCTGGCGAAATGGGTGCCGATGATGTAGGCTTCATCCTTGTCGACCCGCTTGCCGACGGCGCTGCTCGGGGTATACCGGCGGATGCCGTTCAGATACCCGCCGTAGTGGATGCTGCGGCCGTTCAGATAGAGGGAGACATCCTTGCCGGCCAGCGGACCGCTGACGCTCGCTTCGATGTTGCGGATGTTCAGCGGCTCGAACTTCTGGATCCCTTTGAAGATATCACTGTGATTGCTCAGGAAGTCCCCTGCATAGGCAGTGATGCTTCCGGTATACTTCTCCGCGCCCTCCCGGGTGACGATGTTCACGATACCGGACATCGCCTGTCCGTATTCAGCGTTGAAGGCGCCGGAGAGCACCTGCAGTTCCTGCACCATGCTCGGGTTCACATCGACCACGGCACTGCCGTTGAATGCATCGGTCACCGGCACACCGTCGATCCAGTAGGCGGTCTCGCCGGAGCGTCCGCCGCGGATGCTGCCGGCGACGTTGCCGGCCTGGAGTCCGATCACCTGTCCGATCTCGGTGACCGGCAGCTGTTTGATATCATCGCCGCCGACCACGGCGGTCGTTGCGGTCAGGTCCTTCTGGACCAGCGGGCGTTCCGCGGTGATGACCACCTCGTCCCCGATGACGGTCTCTTCGGACAGTTTGAAATCCTGTTTGGTGGTGAGATCGCTCTTCACCTGGATGTTCGAGTAGCTGACCGGCGTGTACCCGATGGACGAGGCGCGGATGGTATAGACACCCGGCTGCAGGTTCAGGATCAGGAAGTTCCCTTCGAAGTCCGACACGGCGCCGTAGGATGTGCCGACCAGGATGATGTTCACGCCCGGGAGCGGCTCACCGCTCTTCGCATCGATGACCGTTCCGACGATCTTGCCGGTGGTACCGGCGGTCAGCAGCGAGAGGAACAGGACCGTGAGGAGTACAAGTGAAGATACTGTCTTTTTCATTCCAGGACTCCGAAATGATTGAATGGAAGCGAAACCGAATTTACTGTTCGTGGAACACGTACTGTTTGTTCGCACCGCAGCTCGCCCGGATGACCAATCCCGGTTTGAAGCTGACGGAAGAGACCGGCGCATCCGGATGCTCGATGCGTTCGATCATCTTCTTCACTGCCAGTTCCCCCATCTTGAACATGGGCTGGCGCATGGTGGTCAGGTCGAAATTCTTCGCCAGCTCCACATCATCGAAGCTGACAATGGCAACATCCTCCGGCACACGGATGTTCCGTTCCCGCAGAGCGGCCAGGACGCCGATCGCCTGGATGTCGCTGGAGACGAAGAACGCGGTCGGGACCGGAAGGCCGCGGCCGAGGAACTCCATCATCCCGCGGAAACCGGATTCCCTGCTGAAGCCGTCGTTCTTCTGTTCATCGCTGTTGACGATGTTCCCTTCCGGGATGGTGACACCGGCCTGCTGCAGTGTCTGCCGGAAACTGGCAAGGCGTTCCCTCGCAGGGGCGCTCTGCAGATTGGCGTTGATCATGCCGATGTTGCGGTGACCGAGCGAAAGAAGATGTTCCGTAGCGATGGTGGCACCGCCGGCATTGTCCACCCGGATGGAATCGAATTGAGGATGGAAGGTGTCCACCAGTACCAGCGGCACCTTCTTTTGAGCGAACTCTGCGACGAAATTCTCGGGAAGTTCGAGGGAGAAGAGCAGCGTGCCATCGACCCGCCCTTTCCGCATGGAACGCTGGAGATACTCACCGACTTGCTGCTGGTTGTTGGCGCCGTGGATGATCAGGTCATAGCCGAGCGTCGACAGGGTCTCCTGGACCCCCTGGAGCACTTCGATGAAGAAATAATTGGTGAAGAATGGAATGATGGCGCTGAGCGTATTGGAACGCTTTCGGGCGAGCGCCTGGGCAAAAGCATGGGGTTGGTAGTTCAATTTCCGGGCTACAGTGATCACCCGCTCACGAGTCTCCGTCGTCACATTGGCACTGTTGTTCAGCACTCTGGAAACGGTACCGATTCCTACATTAGCTTCTCTGGCAATGTCGTAGATAGTAACGGACAAGAGTATCCTAATGTTTGAGTTCTATGGAAGGGCTTTCAAAAGTAGGTTATTAATACAAAATTGTCAAGTACATATTCGCCGGAAGGTTTGCGGTACAGTTCGCGATAACTGTACCGTCAAAGGACGATGGCTCCAGAATGGTGGGGATGCTCTTTCAGGACCGGCGTGCGGACCGTCGGTTCATCACCAGGCGCATGGAGATTCCGGCAACGGCACAGACCGATGCTCCGGAAATGACGGCAAACCGGGGACCGATCTGGTCCGCCAGCCACCCCATTCCAAGATGACCGAACGGTGCGAGTCCCTGAAAGATGAGCAGGTAGAGTCCGAGCACCCTCCCCCGCATTGCATCCGGTGCCCGGCGCTGGATGGTGGTGTTCGCCGTGGCAATGAACATGATGAGTCCCATCCCGACGAAGACGAGACTGTACATAGAAAGTGCCGCGTTGGCCGACACGGCGAAGACCGTCACGCCGAGGATGAAGAGCAGCATCCCGCCGTAGATGAACCGGCTGGGACGGACGCGGCTCTCAGCGCTCGCAATGAAGATCGCACTCGTCAATGCGCCGATGCCGAACGACATCATCAGATTCCCCAAACCGACCGCACCGATCCCGAGCACCTGATCCGCGAACACCGGCAACAGAACGGTATAGGACCAGCCGAACATCGTCACGACAGCGACCAGGATCAGCACCGCAACGAGCATATGGTCCGAACGGACATAATCGATGCTCTCCCGGAGCGAACGGAGGAATCCCGGGTTGTCCCCTCCCTGCACCGACCGCAAGACGGGACGGATCCGCAGCAGCATGATGATCACCGCAAAGAACGAGAGTGCATTCAGCAGGAAGCACCAAGCGGTACCGATGGTGCCGATGATGACGCCGCCGATGGCGGGACCGATGATGCGTGCGCCGTTGAAGGAGGCGGAGTTGAGTGCAATGGCATTCGCCAGATGCTCCTTCCCCACCAACTCCACTACCAGCGCCTGCCGGGCCGGAACGTCGAATGCATTGATCGTTCCGAGCGTGAAGGCAAGCAGACAGACCATCTCCACCGTCGCCGTGCCGGTCACCACCAGGGTGAAGAGGAGCGCCGACTGCAGCAGAGAGAGTACCTGGGTGATGAGCACGATGCGGTGTTTGGAGAACCGGTCCGCCACGGAACCGCCGTAAAGCGCGAAGAGGAGCATCGGGATGGTATTCAGGAATCCGACGATGCCGAGCCAGACGGAGGAATAGGTGAGCTGATAGACGAGCCATGACTGTGCCATCGTCTGCATCCACGTTCCGATCAGTGAAACGATCTGGCCGGAGAAGAAGAGACGGTAGTCGCGGTGCTGCAGCGAACGGAAGGTCGGGATCGATGTGAAACGAACCAGCAGGTCACTCATACCGGTAGAATCGGAGCCATGCATGCAGCGAGGCGTAGAGCAATCCGCCGACGGTGTCCGCCAGCAGATCGAGAGGATCGGAATACCGTCCCGGCGTGAAGGACTGGTGGAACTCATCGGCGACGCCGTACAGTGCCGTGAAGAGCACCGCCAGCAGCAGCGCATGCCTGCGAAGCCACTGGAACGGCTGATGGAAGAATGCAACATGGGACAGCCAACAGAGCATGGCGAAGACGCCGGCATGGACGAACTTATCGGACGAGCTGGTGAACGCAGGGATGTTATCGGACGGGATGGATGAAGCGATGTAGATGAACATGCACCACGCGATGGCCGGTAATTGATACTGGAGGAACGCGATCGTCTTCTCTTGTGTCGTCATCGTCCTGAGAACTCCTGTAGTGTTGCGGGGATCGATTCCAGGATATCACCGGCGGTCATCCCGTATTGACCGATGGTCCGTGCCGCCCTGTCCCCCGCCGCACCATGAACATACACTGACGTGCGAGCAGCAGGCAACGGACGTGACCCTTGGGCGAGGAACGATGCCGTGATACCTGCCAGCACATCGCCGCTGCCGGCGGTCGACATTCCGGGATTCCCGGTACTGTTCACATAACAGCGGCCGTCCGGTCCTGCCGTTACGGTCGGCGCCCCTTTCAAAACGACAGTACACCGGTGCTTCCGGGCAAATTCGGATGCATACCGGAAGGGATCGGATGCGATCATGGTCGCCGGAATGCCGGTCAGCCGTGAGAACTCACCGTGATGCGGTGTGATGATCATTCCCTTTCCCTTCTTCTTCAATAACGACGGGTCTACCTCTGCTGCGGTGAGTCCGTCAGCATCCAGCACGACCGGCATCCGGCATTTCCGGAGGATGGTCCCGACCAATTCCTGCGTCTCCGGATGTCGGGAAAGACCGCAACCGATCAGCAGTACATCGGCCCACGCCAGCCGCTGTTCGATCTCGCCCAGCGCTTCCATGCTGAGGCTTCCCTCGGATGTTGCCGGCAGTCCGAGCGGCATCACTTCCACGGTCCGCTTCGCAATGGATCCGAATTCGGTTTCCGGAACACCGAGGATCACCTGTCCCGCACCGCTCCGCATCGCCGCCTGCGAACAGAGCCATGCCGCTCCCATCATACTGCGTGACCCGGCAAGGATGAACACCTTCCCCACCGAATGCTTGTGACTGTTCACCGGACGCGGAGGGATCCCGGCAACAGCATCGGTCCGTTCCATCAGGAAGACCGATGCGGCGGGCAGCGCACGTTTTGGGATACCGATGCCGGCGGTCACCAGTTCCCCCACCGACTCCGCTGCACGGCTCCGGAAGAATCCTAGCTTCGGCTGCGAGAGGGTCACCGTCACATCGGCACGGAATGCCGTCGGTGCAGCTTCGCCTGTCAGTCCGTCGAGTCCGGTCGGGATATCGACCGCAATGCGCATCGCACGCTGCCGGTTGCACCACTGCACCGCTTGTAGCATCGCGCCGCTCAGTTTCCCGCGGAACGATGTCCCGAGCATCGCGTCGACGATCACTGCACACTGCGGATGACGCTTCGACCGGAACGCTGAATATGGAATGATGCGCACGCCCGCAGCAGTGAGCCGTTGGGCCATCGCCGCTGCGTCATCGCTGAATGCATCTGCTGGAAAGAACCGCACGACCGTGACAGGCATTCCCTGTCCTGCCAGAAGACGGGCGATCACCAATCCGTCCCCGCCGTTGTTCCCTTTGCCGCAGAGCACGAGCACAGGAAGCCCGGGCAGGTCTTCAGCCGGAAGACGGCGCACGATCTCGGCAGCCACAGCGGTCCCGGCCTGTTCCATCAGCGTCAGGGACGGGATGCGGAAGGTATGGATGGCTGTTCGGTCCGCTGCAGCCATCTGCGAAGGAGTGAGGATGGATCTCATACAAATGAAAAGAACCGTCCGCTCACAGAATGAAGCGGACGGTTCTCAAAAGAACGGCTGTAGTTTAGAAAATCTCGGTCAGCACATTCAGTACGAGTGACGGTACGATACCGATCACCAGGATCGCGACGGCACAGAGGATCGCCACCAGACGCGTCATGAACGGGAACGTCAGCGCATCGGAGGAGGTCGCCTCACGGAAGTACATGTAGACCACGATGCGCAGATAATAATAGGTGGAGAACAGACTGGTGATGACGCCCAGGATGGCGAGCCAAGTGAGGTTCGACTGCACGGCGCTGGCGAACAGATAGTATTTCCCGACGAACCCGGCGAACGGCGGTATGCCGGTCAGCGAGAACATGAACATGGCAAGCAGTGCAGCGATGCCTGGACTCCGCCGTGCGAGACCGGCGTAATCCTCATAGGAGAGGTTGCCGCCGTTCTCCTTCTCGATCATAGCGATCACCGCAAAGGCACCAAGATTGGTCAGTGCATACGATACAAGATAGAACGCGATCCCCTGTTGTCCGAGCGACGTTGCGGAGGCGATACCAACGAGCATATATCCCGCATGGGCGATGCTGGAATACGCGAGCATCCGTTTGAGATTCAATTGGGAGAGTCCGAACCAGTTACCGAGCAGCATGGAAGCCGCCGCGAGGACGGCGGTGACCATCATCAGCCGTTCGTCCTTCATGGACATCGGCACAGAGAATGCGATGACGAAAGCGGAAAAGGCCGCTGCCTTACCGCCGGTGGACATGAACGCGGTCACCGGGGTCGGTGCACCTTCGTACACATCCGGCACCCACATATGGAACGGGACCGCCGCCACCTTGAAGCCGAATCCGATCAGCACGAGTCCCCACCCGATGATGTGCAGCGGGTCGCCGAACGCCTGCGGATACATCGTGACGATCCGCAGCAGGTTCGTGGTGCCGGTGGTCCCGTAGATGAGCGCGATACCATAGAGCAGGAACCCGGTCGCAAAGGCGCCGAGCAGGAAGTATTTCAGGGCCGATTCATTGGACGCGTTGTTCGTCCGGAAGTAGCCTGCCAGCACATAGAACGAGACCGACATCACTTCGATACCGAGGAAGACGGTGATCAGGTCCGCCGATGCGCCGAGCATCAGCATGCCGATCGCCGCGAGCAGGACCAGCACATAGAACTCACCGTAGTGGTACTGCGCCCGTTCCAGGTACGGTTTGGCGATGATGATGGAGAAGAGTGAGATCAGTGCGAAGAGGATCGAGAAGAAACTGGCATATCCGCCGACGAGCAGCATGTCCGAGAAGGCGGTCGCATTCTCACTGAAGGTGTACATGGATGCGCCGGCCGATGCGAGCAGCCCGACGACGCTGATGCCGAAGACGACCGGCGCCGAGTTCTTCATCAGTGCATTGGCGACCAGCGCGATCAGGGAAAAGGCGCCGAGGACGAGGATCGGGGAGGCACCGAGCAGATCTGTTGTTGAAAAGAATTCCATAGTCCGTTCTATCTTGATATCAGAGAAAATCGTTTCGTCTTACTTCGCCGGCGTTGCCGTGACCGTCACGCCGTTCTTCACGTTCTGCATGAAGGTGACCGTCTGTTTCACGGAGGCCGCCGACGGTTTCAGGAACGTGGAGGGATACACACCGATCCAGACGATGAACAACAGCACCGGCAGCAGGACCGCGATCTCCCGCCTGGTCAGATCGAGCAGCGACCGGTTCTCGTCGTGCGTCACTTTGCCGAAGAAGACCCGCTGGCACATCCAGAGCATATAGACCGCGGAGAAGATGACACCGGTGGCGGCGACTGCAGCATACACATACGAACCGAGGATGACCGAGTTGAAGGATCCGAGCAGGATCAGGAACTCACCGACGAATCCGTTCAGTCCCGGCAGACCGATGGACGAGAAGGTGACGATCATGAACATAGTGGTGAACACCGGCATCACTTTCGCCAGTCCGCCGAACTGCGAGATCTCACGCGTATGCCGGCGGTCGTAGATCATGCCGACCAGAAGGAAGAGCGCTCCGGTGGAGAGTCCGTGGTTGATCATCTGGATCATCGCCCCCTGCACCCCCTCTTCCGTCATGGAGAAGATACCGAGCACCACGAAACCGAGATGGCTCACGGAGGAGTATGCGACGAGCTTCTTCACATCCGTCTGCACCATGGCGACGAGGGCACCGTAGACGATACCGATCACCGAGAGCGTGGCGAGCAGCGGCGTGAACTCGATGGAGGCCTGCGGGAAGAGCGGCAGGCAGAACCGGACAAGACCGTACGTTCCCATCTTCAGCAGCACACCGGCCAGGATGACGGAACCGGCGGTCGGCGCCTGCACGTGGGCGTCGGGCAGCCAGGTGTGGAGCGGGAAGAGCGGCACTTTGATAGCGAAGGAAAGTGCGAACGCCAGGAACATCCACGTCTGGATCCCGAGCGGGATACCGGGCGCGATGGTGTACAATTTCTGCAGATTCGTGGTGAAGTATCCGCCGGGGAGCGTCGAAGCGTAATATCCCAGCCAGAGGATGGCGATGAGCATCAGCAGCGAGCCAGCCATGGTATAGAGGAAGAACTTCACCGCAGCATAGATGCGGTCCTTCCCGCCCCAGATACCGATGATGAAATACATCGGGATGAGCATCGCTTCCCAGAAGACATAGAACAGGAAGAGGTCCGTTGCCATGAAGACGCCGAGCATGCCGACCTCCAGCATCAGCATGAAGGAGACGTATTCCTTCAGCCGGTCGGTGATCGATTCCCATGAACCGAGCAGCGCAATGGGGGTCAGGAACGTGGTGAGCACCACGAGCAGGATCGAGATGCCGTCCACTCCGACCGCGTAGGAGATGTCGAGTCCGGAGATCCACGCCGCCTGTTCCGTGAACTGCATGTTCGTGTTGGCGGGATCGAAGCCGAAGTAGACCATCAGCGAGAGCGCGAAGGTCACCAGCGATGTTGCGATACCGACCGATTTGATGAGCGTCCGCTTCTCCCTGTTCAGGAAGAGCAGCAGGAGGATCCCGACGAGCGGCGAGAAGAGCGTATAGGTAAGGATGTTTGTCATATCATTCGAAAGGGATTACCACACCATGAGATAACCAAGGACGAACAGGATGCCTGCCACCAGCACGATGGCATAGCTCTGCACCACGCCGGTCTGGATCCTGCGGAACAGTCCGGAGGAGATGTCGACGAACTTCGCGGAGTAATTGAGTGCATTGTCGATCACCTTCACATCGAAGATCTTCCAGAGGAATTTCTCCGACGTCTGCTTGATGGGATTCACGATCGCGGCATCATACGCCTCGTCCACGAAATACTTGTTCCAGAGCAGCTTGTGGAAACCGGCGAACCGTTTCGCCGTCTCCTCGGCCACACTCTGTTTCTGCGTATAGATCTTCCATCCGGCGTAGATACCCAGCAGACCGATCGCGACCGATGTCGCCATCAGTCCCAGTTCCAATGCCGCGGCATCATGCATCGGCAGCATCATCTTGGCATTCGCACCGGCGAAGACCGGCTCCAGGAACTCTTCGAAGTAGTTGTGTCCGCCGAGCACGTGCGGGATGCCGACATACCCGCCGATGATGGAGAGAACGGCGAGCACGAGCAGCGGGATGAGCATCGTCTTCGGCGCTTCGTGCGGATGCACATGGTGATGATCGAACCGTTCCTTACCAAGGAAGGTCAACGAGACAAGGCGGAACATATAGAATGCAGTGACACCGGCAGCGAGCGCAGCGATGAACCACATCCACGGCGCACCGTCCGCATACGCTTTCCAGAGGATCTCATCCTTGGAGAAGAACCCGGAGAGCAACGGGAATCCGGCGATGGCGAATGAGCCGATAGCGAACGTGCGGAAGGTCCACGGCATGTATTTCTGCAGTCCGCCCATCTTCTGGATGTCCTGCTCCTCATGCATGGCGTGGATCACCGCGCCGGAACCGAGGAAGAGCAACGCTTTGAAGAATGCGTGGGTCATCACATGGAAGAGACCGGCGGAGAATGCTCCGACGCCGACTCCCAGGAACATATAGCCGAGCTGACTGACGGTGGAATACGCGAGCACTTTTTTGATGTCGTTCTGTACCAGACCGATCGTGCCGGCGAAGAATGCGGTGAGCAGACCGGTCACAGCGACGATGTTCATCGTCTCCGGTGCAAGTGCAAAGAGGATGGAACTGCGGGCGACCATGTAGATACCGGCGGTGACCATCGTTGCCGCATGGATAAGTGCGGAGACCGGTGTTGGACCCGCCATGGCATCCGGCAGCCAGACGTAGAGCGGGATCTGCGCGGATTTACCAGTGGCGCCGACGAACATCAGCAGCGTAATCCAGAACAGAACGGTATCACCGACGGAGAAACCGGCCGCCTGTGCGAAGACCGCTTCATACGTGAGTGAACCAAAGGTATTGAAGATCAGGAACATAGCGAGCAAAAAGCCGAAGTCGCCGATACGGTTGACGATGAATGCCTTCTTTGCCGCATCCCCTGTTGTCCCCTTCTCGAAGTTCCGGTCATACCAGAATCCGATGAGAAGATACGAGCAGAGCCCCACCCCTTCCCAGCCGAGGAACATCAGCAGGTAGTTGTCCGCCAGGACCAGATTGAGCATTGCAAAGATGAAGAGGTTCAGATAGGTAAAGAAGCGCCAGAATCCGGCATCGCCGTGCATGTAACCGATGGAGTAAAGATGGATCAGACTGCCGACGCCGGTCACGATGAGCGTCATCAGAATGGAGAGCTGATCGACCTGATAGGCGACATTCACCGAGAAGGTCCCCGCGGTGATCCATTCGAAGACCGTCACGATGTGCTTACGCTCTTCGGCAGCGAATCCCAGCATCTCGATGTAGATAAGGAGTGCAACAACGAACGAGGAGGCGACCGCCAGCGTGCCGATAGTGCCGACGACCGCTTCGTTCTTGATCTTCCGGCCGAGCAGTCCATTGATCAGGAATCCGATCAGCGGGAAAAGGATGATGAGAGGGGCGAGGTTATACATAGAATTACAAATTATCAGATTATCAAATTAGCAGATTATCAAAATTATCAAGATTGCAAGATTATCAAGAATACGGGATTACCACTTCAGGATGTTGAGTTCGTCCACATTCACCGTCTGTTTATTCCGGAAGAGCGAGATGATGATGGCGAGACCGACGGCGGCTTCCGCTGCGGCGACGACCATCACGAAGAAGACGAGCATCTGTCCGGTAGCATCGCCGAGGAACTGCGCGAAGGCGACGAGCGTCAGATTGACGGCGTTCAGCATCAGCTCGATGCACATGAAGATGACGATCGCGTTGCGGCGGACGACCACGCCGAGCACACCGCACGAGAAAAGGAATGCTGAGAGCAACAGATAATGACTTAACGGTATCATAAATTCATTCCTCCCGCGAAGTTTTCGAGATGCACAGGTTCTTTATTATGATCCTTTGCGTCTTAGCGTCTTTGCGAGATGGCTATGTTATTGGACTAGTTTTTTCTTCGCGAGCAGCACAGCGCCGATGATGGCCGCCAGCAGCAGGAACGATGTTATTTCGAACGGAAAAAGGAACTTCGTAAAGAGCACCTTGCCGATATACTCCACGGTCCCCATCTCCACCGATGCAGGAGAGAGTTCCTGCGCATTCACGCCGGAGCTGAATCCGAAAATATAGAGCAGCTGCACGAGCAGTCCCACCGAAACGGCGATACCGAGATACATCCTCAGTCCCAGATGCTCCGTGAGCCGTTTGTCATCCCCAAGATTCAGCAGCATGATGACGAACAGGATCAGCACCATGATCGCGCCGGCATAGACCAGGATGTGGACGAGGGCGATGAACTGGGCATTGAGAGTAAGATAGAGGCCGCCGAGGCAGAAGAAATTGAGGATAAGATAGAGAGCGCTGGTGACGGGGTTGCGCTGCAGGAGCATCATCACAGCGGAAAAGACCGTGATACCTGCCAGAAAATAGAACACGCCTTGTTCAAAAGTCATCGGGAGAACGGTTAGAGTTTGACGTGAAAGTTGAAAATTGACGGCTAAATATACGGGTACTTGGCATGATAAGCAAAAGGATTTCGCCCCCGCACCATTTCCGACCCGCCGTCAGTCGCATAAAAAAACCCGGGATTAGACCCGGGCGTTCATTGATAGGACTATCCTTCGATAATTGACAATAGCATCATTTCCAAGAGGATATCAGCGAATCGTAATAACTTATTTCTTCCTCTCTATAATGTTTGGACATGATCTTCAACATTCTCTTATTAAATGCAGATTGGTATTCAATTGGCGAGATTGTATCATACTTATAGCCAAATATTCTTAGGGTAGTTTTATCCACTTCATTTGGATCAAATGGCGTGGGTTTCAAAATTAAGGGGTACCGTGCAGCCACCTTTTCAGCCATACTAATGGCTTCCTGAATCGATGTTAACCTGAGAGAATAGAACTCATTTGTTAGCGTATCTATAGGAGTAATGCCCACGTTAAAAAACAATGAGTCATTGTTTGAGATTTTTATTTTTTCTATTACCATCCGTTTATAAGTTTCATGTGACACTACCAAACGGTACGTTCCGGGTGGAATATTTTGAATTTTAAACCTTCCTTCTTGAGCTTGTGTGCCTTTCATGATGGGCTCTATCCACACATTTGAATAGTATAGAGCTTGTTTTGAATAGCTATCATAGACACGACCCGCGATTATTCCTGACGGAGGTTCTTTGGTCTGTCCGACCGAAACATCCGGAAGAAGTATGGTAATGGTAATCAACAGGGCAACCATGAGCGCAACCGGATTGCGCATCCTGTGAGGGGTTGATTGAGATGTTCTGGCGGTGTGTTGAGTCATGAATGGGCTCCGAAGTGACGGCATCGAAACGTCGGATGAGATATTTTGGTGAGATCCTGGTTATAAATTACGGCAGCATGATAGACAATAGCATCATTTCCAAGAGGATATCAGCGAATCGTACGCGGATATAACTTCTTCTCTATAATGTTTGGACATAATCTCTAACATACGTTTATTGAATGCATATTGAAATTCCTTTGGCGAGATTGTATCATACTTAAATTCGAATTTTGTTAATGCAGTATTATATATTTCATTAGGATCATATGGAGTGGGTTTTAATATTGTAGGAAGTCCTCGTGCAGCAATTGTATCAGCCATATTAATGGCTTCTTGAATCGATGTTAACCTGAGTGAATAAAACATATTTGTTAGTGTATCTACAGGAGTAATGCCCACATTAAAATACAATGAATCGTTATTTGTAATTTTTATATGGTCAATTACCTTCAAGTGATAAGAGGGAAATTGAACTTGCAAACGGTATGTTCCAGGTGGAATATTCCAAATTTTATACTTCCCCGGCTCCACTTGGATTTGTATAGCTTCCATTATTGGCTCTAAGGACACATTCACTGTAGAAATCTCGTGTTGTGAATAACTGTCATATGCACGAACTGTGATTATTCCTGTCGAAGGTTCTTTGGTCTGTCCGACCGAAATATCCGGCAGAAGTGTGATGATGACAATCAACATGGCAACCATGAGCGCAAACGGATTGCTCATCCTTTGATGGGTTGATTGAGATGTTCTGGCGGTGTGTGATTGCATGGTTAGTCTCCGCATGGTAGGAATAAACGGCGGGAGATATTTAGAAGCTATTTCAAAATAGATTCTGGAAACGATATAGCTTTCTCCATTGTCATTCCCGCCCCAAAGGGGTCCCTTTGGGACATGTTTTTAGCGGGAATCCCCACCTGCCATCCAAATTTCTTTGAGGCGGGCAGGCAGTATACTGGACCCCCGATAGGAGCACTCGGGGGTGACAGTTCTGTTTTTGAGATTGCGTTTAGTAAAGAACGCTAGGTTTCGATTTACAGCACTATAGTAACCTTGTCAAGGTTTTTGAAAGATCCATTACAACCTTGACAAGGTCACCCTCTTTCTTCTTCGTGCCTTCGTGGTTACAGTTTGGGCATCGGACCGAGCACATCGGTCGCCTGCATCGGGACGATCTTCCCGATCTTCGTTGCTTTGAGCTTTTGCTCGATCATCGCCTTATCTCCCACGATGATGATCGCCAGGTCATCCGTATCGAGATATTTCTTTGCCACACGGCGGACATCGTCCTTGGTCACCGCCATCACTTTGGCGATATACTCGTTGAAATAGTTCGCCGGAAGGTTGTAGTCGACCATCTCGCTGATCTGCGCAGCGATGGAGCCGACGCTGCTGAAGTTGTCCGGGAAACTGAGGGCAACATAGTTCTTCGCTTTGGTCAGTTCCTCATCGGAGACCGGCTTGGTCATGCCGTTCAGCTCGTTCATGAACTCCTGCAGCGCTTCCGCGGTCTTGTCCGTCTGCACATCGGATGCAGCGGTGAACGGTCCCGGGACCGGACGCATGGAGAATCCGGAGTTCGCGCCGTAGGCATATCCGTTCTTCTCGCGCAGATTGCTGTTCAGCCGGGAGGTGAACGAACCGCCGAGGATGGTATTCATCACCAGCACCGGGAAGTAATCATCGGACTTCCGGTCGATGCCGATACGGCAGACGCGGATCACCGACTGGGCCGCTTCCGGCTTATCGAACAGATAGATCATCCGGTCCTCCACCTGCTTGCTCTTCGCCACGGTGACACTCTTCACATCCCCCTGCTTCCACCCGCCGATCGCCGTTTCCAGTTTCGCGATCAGTTCCGCTGCTTTCACATCCCCTACCACTACCAGGAAGGCATTGTTCGGACGATAGTATGTGGAATAGAACGCTTTCAGATCATCCACCGAGAATGAAGAGATGGTCTTCTCGTTCCCTGCCGAGGTGCGCCCGTACGGATGGTCCTTACCGAACACCAGTGAAGAGGACGCAGCGGCCGCGATCACGCGGGGCTGGTCGAATCCCTGGAAGATGGAAGTGATGTACTGTTTCTTGAGCCGCTCGAGTTCCGTTGCCGGGAAATCGGGACGGATCAGGATATCCGCGAAGAGTTTCAGCGACGCATCGAATTTGGAGACGGTGGAACGGAGCGTGACGCCGCTGTTGTGGAGTCCGCCGCTCGCGCCGATCTCGGCACCGAGGAAGTCGATCTCATCGGAGAGTTCCAGCGAGCTCCGCCCTGCCGCACCTTCGTCCATCATATTCGCCGTCATACCGGCAAGACCGAGCTTCTCCGCCGGTTCGTTGACGCTCCCTGCTTTCACCACCAGGTTCATCTGGATGATCGGCACTTCGTTCTTCTCATACACGATCACGCGGAGTCCGTTGCTCAGCGTGAAATTCTGGATCGGATTCACTTTAAGCGAAGGGGTAGGACCGAGGACGGGAGGCTTGGAGCGGTCCACTGATTGAGCAGTGAGCACAACGCACGAAACCACGAAGAGGACGGCGATTCTCACGATCCGGGAGGAATTGAAAATTGATAATTCATAATTCATAATTGTACTGCCTTCCTGCTGTCCATTATCAATTATGCATTCTGCATTCTTCATTGCGTTTCTCATTTTCCCTCCGTGCTGACGACCGGTGCATTGGTGACAGAGAGGTCCGTCTTCCCTTTGGGAACGAAGCCGATCACGACCCGTTCATTGTCCTTCAGATAGCGCACGGCGACCGTGGCGATGTCCTGCGGATCGATGGCATAGTACCGTGCAAGATCCTCGTTGAAGTAATCGGGATTACCGGTGAGATAATAATAGTTGTTCAGCATGTCCGCTTTGCCGTTCACCGATTCGAGACGCTCGATGAAGCTCGCTTCGTACTGATTGCGTGCACGTTCCACTTCACGTTGTGTCGGCGGCGTTGTTTTGACCGTATTCAGTTCCTGCTGGATGACCTGTTCGAGTTCCGCCAGGGTGCGTCCTGCCCGCGCAGTGGCGGAGATGACGAACATGGAACCGAGTTTGGAGGAGGACTGGAACGCGGAGACATCCTGTGCGATCTGCAGGTCGTAGACGAGCCGTTTGTAGAGACGGGAGTTCTTCCCTCCGGCCAACACCGACGCGAGCAGGTCGAGCTCCGCATCACCCGGGGTGAGCGTTGCCGGCGAGTGCCATGCCATGTAGAGACGCGGCAGCTGCACACGGTCCTCGATGGTCATCCGCTTCTCTGCTGCGAGCGATGCCACGGTACGGTCCTGCGGCGGCACCGGTTTCCCCATTGGGATCTCGCCAAACCACTTCTCCACCATTGCCTTCGTCTTTACCGGATCGATATCGCCGGCGATGGAGAGACTGGCGTTGTTGGGAGCATAATAGAGTCGGAAGAACTCCTTCACATCATCCAGCGATGCGGCGGAAAGGTCCTTCATGCTGCCGATGGTCGGCCAGCTGTACGGATGGGATGCGGGATAGAGCGACTCGGAGAGCATCAGGAATGCATATCCGTACGGACGGTTCTCATACGATTGACGGCGTTCGTTCTTCACGATGTCCCGCTGGCCGTCCAGTTTGGACTGGGACATATCGTCCAGAAGGAAACCCATCCGGTCCGAATCGAGGAACAGCGCCAGCTCCAGCGCATTGCTCGGGATATCCTCGAAGTAGTTCGTCCGGTCGACGTTGGTCGACCCGTTGTTCGAACCGCCGGCAGCTTCGAGCCATTCATCGAACTTCCCTTCCGGAACATTCTTGGATCCTTCGAACATGATATGCTCGAAGAGATGCGCGAATCCCGTCCGGCCCGGTTTCTCGTATCCTGAACCGACATGGTACCATTGATTGACGGTGACGGTCGGCGTGGTCTTGTCCACATGGAGGATCACGTTCAGTCCGTTCTTCAGTGTGAACTGTTCGTACGGCACGTTCAGCCGTACGTTCTGCGCCGCGACGATACCGGTCATCGCCAGCAGAAGGAAGAGTGGTGTGCGCATTGGATTCCTTTTGAATGGTGCGTGATGAAGAAATGTGGATAAAAGTAGAATTTTTCCGCCCGAAAGTAAAGCACCGATGCCGGAATCTTGACAACTGTTGCGGCACAGCGCCGGATGGACGCTGAATCTTCGTTGCCTCTCTCCCCAATTTGCCTTACTTTGTTCCACATTCTTCACCCATCATACACCGCGAGGCATACCATGAATTTCCGAACTCTTCTTCTTTCCCTTCTCCTCTGCTCCGTGTTCGTCAGTGCGCAGACGAAACGTCCGCTGCAGCTGGAGGACCTCTTTAATATGCAGCGCGTAAGCGATCCGCAGCTCTCCCCGGACGGAAAGACGGTCGCTTACGTGGTCGGTGTGGTGGACAAAGCTGCCAACCGTACGAACACCGATATCTGGCTCGTACCGGCCGCAGGCGGCGCTGCCACGCAGCTGACGAACAGTCCGAAAGCGGACCGTCACCCGCGCTGGTCACCGGACGGCAAGAGCATCCTCTTTGAATCGAACCGCGATGGTTCGCTGCAGCTCTATTCGATCACGATCGCAACCGGTGAGACGCGGAAACTGACCTCGCTCTATACTGAAGCGAACGGCGGTATCTGGTCCGCGGACGGCAAGCAGATCGCCTTCTATTCCGCTGTCTTCCCGGAATTCTCCGACAAACCGGCAGCGGAAGCGGATGCACTGAACAAACAGAAACAGGAAGCACGGGACAACAGCAAAGTGAAGGCGCGGATCATGACCAAGCTGCTCTACCGGCATTGGGACAGCTGGGTGGACGACAAGCGTCAGCATCTGTTCGTGATGAATGCGGACGGGTCCAACCTGCGCAACGTTACCCCCGGCGACCGCGATGCAGTGCCGACCTCCTCCACCTTCTCCACCGGGGATGATTACAGCTTCTCGCCGGACGGCAAAGAGCTTGCCTACACTGCCACACCGGTGCCGGTCCGCGAGGAATCGTGGAGCACCAATCACGAGATCATGACCGTCAATCTGACCACCGGTGAGCGGAAACAGATCACCACCAATCCTGCCGCCGATGTCTTCCCGCAATACTCGCCCAACGGCAAATACATTGCATATCGTGCGCAGTCGCGTCCCGGCTTCGAAGCGGACCGCTGGCAGCTGATGCTGTTCGACCGTGCCGCCGGCAGCACGAAGAGCCTCACCCCGAACTTCGACACGAATGTCGATGCATTCGTCTGGGCGGATGACAGCAAAACGCTCTATACTAATGCAGAAGAAAAAGCGAATGTGCCGCTCTGGTCGATCGGTATCGACGGGACCGTGAAGAAAGTGTACGACAATGCGAACAACAGCGACGTGAACATCTCCCCGGACGGCAAAATGATCGTCTTCGCCCATCAGACGATGTCCCGTCCGACAGAGATCTGGACCGCCACGAGCACGGGGAAGAATGCAAAAGCACTCACTGATGTGAACGGCGAACTGTTCAAGCATATCGAACTGAGCGAACCGGAGTACGTTTGGTTCGACGGTGCGGACGGCGCCAAGGTGCAGATGTGGATCGTGAAGCCGCCGTTCTTCGATGCGAAGAAGAAGTATCCGCTCGTCTACTGGGTGCATGGCGGACCGCAGGGTGCGTTTGGCAACGGATGGAGCTATCGCTGGAACCAGCAGCTCTGGGCGGCTCAGGGATACGTCATGGCGCTCCCGAACCCGCGCGGCTCCACAGGATTCGGACAGAAGTTCACCGATGAGATATCGAAGGACTGGGGCGGGAAAGTCTATACCGATGTGATGAACGGTGTGGCGTACATGGAACAGCAGCCGTACATCGATGCCACGAAGATGGCGGCCGCCGGCGCAAGCTACGGCGGATACATGATGAACTGGTTCCAGGCGAACACGGACAAGTTCAAAACGCTCATCACCCATTGCGGTGTGTACAATTTCTATTCCATGTACGGCGTCACCGAAGAGACCTGGTTCGACGAGTGGGAGCACGGCATTCCGTGGGAGACGAAGGATTTCGACCGCTTCTCGCCGCACAAGTATGCCGACAAGTTCAAAACGCCGAACCTGATCATCCACAATGAACTCGACTTCCGCGTTCCGATCGGCGAAGGACTGCAGCTCTTCACCACGCTGCAGCGGAAAGGGATCCCGTCCAAACTGCTCTACTTCCCGGACGAGGGACACTGGGTGCTGAAGCCGCAGAATTCCGAATTGTGGCACAACACCATCTTCGATTGGCTGCAGGGATACCTGAAATAACAACAACGATACCGGGAAGAAGCGCGCTTCTTCCCGGTCCTTTTTTCCACCCTCCTATCCGCTCCTCCATTCTCATGACGACATACGCCGAACGCCTTGCCAGGATCCAGAACCGCTCCCGCTCACTGCTGTGTGTGGGACTCGACACCGATGCCGAGAAGATGCCGATGCATCTCCGCGCCAGACCGAACGGCATCCTGGAATTCAACAAACGGATCATCGACGCCACCAAGGATCTCGTGAGCGCGTACAAGATCAATTTCGCCTTCTATGAATCGCTCGGGAAGAAAGGGTGGGACATCCTGGAACGGACGGTAGCGATGGTCCCGTCCACTATCATCACCATCGGCGATGCGAAGCGCGGCGATATCGGGAACACCTCCACGCAGTACGCGAAAGCGGTGCTGAAGGACCTCGGCTTCGATGCGGTGACGGTTGCGCCGTACATGGGAAAGGACTCGGTCCAGCCGTTCCTGGAGTACCATGACAAAGGTGTCTATGTGCTTGCTCTCACTTCCAACAAAGGTGCATTCGATTTCCAGTATCAGAAGATCGGGAAGCGCCGGTTATTCGAGGAAGTGGTCCGGACGGTGAAAGGATGGGCGCTGCATGACAATCTCGGCTTCGTGGTCGGAGCGACCAAATCGGAGGATATCCGGACGGTGCGCCGTCTCGCGGGTGACCTTCCCTTTCTTGTCCCGGGTATCGGCGCGCAGGGCGGTTCGGTGGAAGAGGTGGTCCGCTACGGCTGCACAAAGGAAGGCGCCGGCGTGCTGATCAACGCCAGCCGGAGCATCCTCTACGCCTCTCCCGGCAAGGACTTCGCCGCCGCCGCGCGGAGCGAAGCAGTGAAGCTGAACAATGAGATCAATTTTTTCAGGGATAAGTATTTTTAGAGACAGTTTTAGTATTTGTTACGTCACTATACTCGGAATCATGAAATGCCATATTTTGATGATGATGGCAATGAGTTATTTCCCAACCTCATTCCAAAACCTTCGCTCTGTGTTGGCTGCTTCCATGACGATACTGATGATGAGAAAGAGCAAGTATTGTGCAATTTGACACGGTTGGATCAGAATGGCAAACAGGAGTTTGTTTGTTATGCTTTCAAGCCGCACGCATCATCTCAATAAGTATAGTGCACTCAGTGCACTGAATAGTTCGGACGCAGTGTGGTTGCCTTTCAGTGAAATGAGCATTTCGCCGGTACGCATCATACTTTCGATCGGAATACTCCTCCCTCTCTTCGTCACAGGTCAAACTCCTGATTCGTCCGATCCACGCACCATCATCGAGGCATTATTCTCTCAAGAATCCCTCCCCGCCCTCTGTGTTGATGATTCTGCCATCACCGTATCGAACCGTCTCGGCATTCAGTATGACGGGGTTTCCCGCAAAAGCTTGATCTCCTATGAATTCGAGGATTCCGTCAAACGTCTTTTCGCGGGGCGGCAACTCGAATACACATACACAAACACCTCGTATGCCGGGGAGTATCAACTCCTCACTGTCCGGATTCCGTCACTTGCTGTGACGCACGATTATTATTTAAGGAACGGCCGTTTGACCTCTCCGTTCTTCGCCCTCACGCATAGCTGGCGGACAACGACCTCCACGTACTTCCGCTTCGTCTTTGCTGATCCCTCATTGACCAATCGATATGCGATCAACATGCTGGACCAGTTCGTCCTCCGTGTCGGGACACTCCTGGGCTACACTGCGGAAGAGTTCAAGCTGCTGGAGGAGCAAAAGATCCTGTACTATCTTTGCCGCAACGATACGGAGATCCATCGGCTGACCGGATTCCGAACGCGGGGGATGTATAATCTGGCATACGATGCAATCGTCTCAACGTACAACGCACATTTCCATGAGCTTGTGCACCTTCTGATGAACTTCAAGCTGAGACATCTTCCGTTGTACACCCATCCGTTCCTCCAGGAAGGGCTTGCCACGGGACTCGGCGGCAGAGGCGGACTCGATGCCGATGTCGTCGTGCAGCTCGGAGCGTATCTGGAAGAATCACAGATGATCCAGTATCCCAATCTTCTTCGTCGCTCTGATTTCTCTTACGAAGATGCATCGGTCAGTTATCCTCTGGCAGGGTTGTACAATCGTTTCCTCCTCCATTCCCTGAGCGCGGAGAAGTATATCGCACTCTATCGGAAGCACAGCGGACTTCCTGCGGACAGCGACCTCGAACAGATTCAACACTCCGAACTGCCGGCGGCAGCTAATTGGGAAGCGTTCAAAAAAGAGGCCTCAACTCAGCGGACCATCCAACTGACCAATGAACTGCCGACGGGAGCGATCCTCTGGAATTCCGATAATGCCACGATCGCCGATCTGGGGGATCGATATCATTTCGCGATCAGCGGGACAGTCCTGTTCGGAGTCCGCGATACTGGGCTCGGATGGACCAGCACGAAGTTCACAGAATTACTCCCCGGCCGGACATATCGCGGTCATCGATTTGCGGCTGTTGCGGACAGTCAATCGGTGTCTATTTATGATCTCTATACGAACGCGCTGATTTCCAGCTACGTTGCTTCATTAGATTCTCAGCAGACTCCTGTACCAATGAGAACCGGGAAATACGTATTCACAGTAATGAATTCTCTATTCCCGGGAACGATCCCGGATGATTCGTTCTACCTGCTCGAGGCTATCAAATAGGTAATCGTTCTTTCAGAAGTCAATTGAGGACTTAACAGGCTCCCCCGTCCCATAGGGATCCCGACGGGACATGACTGTCGGGACGAATTCGAAGTGTCTTAAAATCAGTGCCTAGAAAGTATAGTAAAAACAGCGTGTCATCCCCGAGTGCTCCTATCGGGGATCCAGTATGCTGCCTGCCCGCCTCAAAAAACCTGGATGACAGGCGGGGATTCCCACTAAAAGTCCCGCCCATCAGTGATTCCGCCTTGCGGGATTCCATACACCGAAACATGTGGGGATGACATGTTGAATACCATTGTAAGATGCGCTCTACTTACATTTTAGAAACAGTACAAGGTACCATCATTGTTCAGGATGACGTATTCTCTTGCAGTGATATTCAATTGGTTGGCGGAAGGATTCTGTTGTCAGCGAGGAAGGAGTCGAGCGATGGATCGGCATTCTAACGCAATAATCGCTCCTGCAAAATAGTTTGGATATCGCGTCTTCCATCAAGCACACAATGAATAGAAACAGTACTTGACTCGATGGAGTAGATTATTCTGTAAGGCCTGTAATGCAATTCTCGAAATTCAATAACACCTAT
>JABWAK010000197.1 GCA_013361065.1 Bacteroidota bacterium | reverse complement strand
CTTCCGTTGTTGGTCGCCACGATTTCCTTCGTGGCCGTGAACATGCTGGCGCTCACTGTCGTTCCCACGTATCAGTTCCTGATGGTGAAGGGTCAACAGATGAAGAATGCTGCGATGCAGTTGACGAATGTGACCGTGACATTCGGGTTGTTCTTCCTGCTGCATGACGCTCTCGGTTTCTATGCCATTATCATCGCCTACGCTGCGGCGATCCTCTGTTCATACACCCTGGCGAACATCTTCAAGGTCCGGTCGGGTATCTCCACCGTCGGCCAATTGTTCCAACAGCGCCGCATCCTGGTGCTGCTCGCTTTCTTGATGGTGATGGACTTGGCGATCGATCGGAGCATGCGGGGGGGGATGTCGTCGATCGCAGTGATCATCGCTGCGAACCTGTGTGCCACTCTCTTGGTCTTCCGGTTCCAGCGGTACTTCACGCCGCAGGATGTCGAACGATACTTCGGACAATTCCCCGCGCTGCACCGGATGATGAGAACCGTTCTGGTGCAGGCATGATCAGGTCGGCTGACATACGGAGGAGGAAGGGGGTATCGAGACCGTGAAGGATCAATTCCGGGTGACGGCCATCGTCTCGACCTATAAGTCGGAGCGTTTTCTCCGTGGGTGTCTTGACGATCTGTTGTCCCAAACGATCGGTGATGATCTGGAGATCATCGTTGTAAATAGCGGTTCTCCGCAGGGTGAGGATGAGATCGTTCGCAGGGAATACCTGCCGTTCCATGATACGATCCGGTATGTGCGGACCGAAGAACGTGAAACGATCTATCAAGCATGGAACAGAGGGATCCGGTCGGCGCGCGGCAGGTTCATCACCAATGCCAATACCGACGACCGGTTACGGAAGGACGCATACGAACGCCTGGCGGACCATCTTGACCGGCATCCCGATGTGGGTGCGGTATTTGCAGATCAGTATACCTCATATGTGCAGAACGAGGTGTTCACGGAGCACCGCGGGGGATCGGTCCGGCGCCGACCTTCCTTCGATCGATTGTTGTTCCTGTCACGGTATTATCTTGGGTCTCAACCGATGTGGAGGAGTGAGGTCCATTCACAGCACGGCATTTATTATAGTGAGCGATATGCGGTAGCGGGCGATTATGAGTTCTTTCTCCGGTTAGCGGAACATTACCCTATCGAGAAAGTGCATGACATCCTCGGATTGTATTACCTGGACCCCGGGGGGAATAATATGGAATACCAGAATGCACAAAGGACGGCCGGTGAAACAGAGGAGGTGCGAACCGCGGCGATTCACCGATGGGTCGATGCACTGACGCCGCAACAAGTGCGCCTCTTCCTTCACCGCATGCAGCGCTATCAACGGATCCCTGAACTCATGCATTACGGTATCTTCAATATGGCATTGTCGCTTGGCATACCGACGCTCATGCTCCCGCGGGGATTCGTGTGCTATGTTGGATCGGTCCTGGCGGAGAAAGCGGGGGATATGGCATTGGCGATCCGATTCTGCAGCGGCGCCGCCCACTCCAGGAATGCCGATGTGCTGTCCAAGAGGAAACAACTCTTGTTGAGCCGGGGTACCGTATGAAGATCGGGATCGGGGTCATTACCTGTAATCGACTGGAATTGTTCCGCCGATGCATCGCGAGCATTCCGGCGGTCGACATGGTCGTGGTTGTCAACGACGGAGACCCCTATGCGGAGGGTGCGTATCCATCACATGTCCATAAGGTCATTCAGCACCCGAAACGGTCGGGAGTCGCCAGCGCGAAGAATGATGCCTTCCGGGCCTTGCTGGAAGCCGGATGCGACCATCTCTTCCTCTGTGAGGATGATATCGAGATCGTATCGGCTGACATCCTGCACGATTATATCCGTGCGGCAAGGACCAGCGGCATCGAGCATTTCAATTATGCATTCCACGGCCCGATGAACAATCCTGACCTCCGGCCGGACGCGCTGGGTCCGTTATGCGCAACGTATCCAGACGGCGTCGCGATCAAGTTCTACCGCCATCCCATCGGCGCATTCTCATATTTTTCCCGGAATGCACTGGAGACCGCAGGACTGTTCGATCTTCGATTCCGGAACTTCCATGATCATACAGACCATACGATGCAGATCATCAAAGCCGGTCTCCATCCGCCCTATGGCTGGTTCGCCGACATTGCGGAGAGCCGGTCGAAACTCAACGATCTCGATCCGCAGCTCCACAAAAGTACCAGCAATCGTCGGAAGCTCTCCTATACATTGAAATATTACTACTATTTGTCAAAATACATCTATAAGAACGGACCGGTGAGCATCCGTCCGCTGAGTGAGGTCATTACGTATCTTCGCACAACGAAACCGGGACTGGATATCCGCATCAGTGACGGGAACCGGGAATGGTGATGTCAACGGTATCATTGACCGCCTCTGCCGGTCGCTCGGTGTTTGCTGTGATTCTGAATTACCGTTCGATGGAGATGGTATTGAACTGTATCGCTCATCTGCGCTCTTCCGATTGCAGCGATATGCATTTGGTCGTTGTGGACAATGATTCTCAGGATGGCGGGGTGGAGGAGTTGAAGCAGAAGGAACCCGGTGTGACGGTGATCGAAAGTCCGGCGAATCACGGATACTCGGCGGGTAACAATATCGGTATCCGGTATGCCTTGGATCACGGTGCTACGCATATCCTTATCCTGAATCCGGATACCGAGGTCGGCCCCGTTTTCCTGCGCCCCCTTCTGGAAGAAGCGGACCGTGATGCCGCTATCGGCGCCGTAACCTGTAAGGTCATCAACAAGCAAACGGGAGCTATCTATCCCAGCGGAGCACATATCAATCCTTGGTTCTGTGCCGTTGTACCGTTGGATGCCGTTGCAGTGGAACGTCGGCAATCGGTGACCTTCATCTCCGGGTGCGTGATGCTTGTGAAGGCTGAAGTGTTCAATGCCGTTGGTCTGCTGAACGAGGAATATTTCTTGTACCAAGAGGATGTGGAATTCTCTTCGAGGGTAGGGCAGCGGTATTCCATGCACTATGTCCCCTCGGTCTCTATTTTGCACCACAGCGGGGGCGGGGATGATTTACGGTCGTACACCCCGTTGTACCTTTTTTATTCGACACGTAATCGATTCCTCTTCTATGCACGAAGGAATGCGGTGTGGTATCCCTATGTCCTGGCCGTATCATCGATGAACGTTGTGTTGAAAGCGGTCCGGATACTTCTGGACGGACGTTGGATGTCGGAAATGTTCCCGAGACTCCAGCTTCTGGCATTGTTCGATGGTTTTCGGGATGGAGTACTGTTGCGGACGCATAGAAATTTCCGATACTAAGTATATGAAAATCCTCTTTATCACATCCCGTATCCCCTACCCGCCCTTTCGGGGCGATAAGGTACGGACATTCGGTATCCTGAAGGAATTGAAACGGCATGGTCATTCGGTGACCCTCCTTTCCTTTGTCGCCTCCGCCTCGGAGGAACTCTATCGGAAGGAACTCTCTGAATACTGTGATGACATCGTTCTGGTGAGACTCCCGTTCCTTCGGTCGCTGTGGAATTGTCTCGTGGGGATTTTCTCGTCCGAACCATTCCAGGTCTCCTATTACCGGTCCAAGGCGATGCATGCGGCTGTTGCCAATCTGCTCCGGCAGCAGCGCTTCGATCTGATCCATGTCCATTTGATACGGATGGTCCAATTCGTTGAATCGATATCTGGACCGAACGTGGTGGTGGACCTCACGGATGCCGGGTCTCTGTATCTGCAGCGGTTCCTTGAATTCGAACGATCGGTCGTGAAACGATTACTATTGTCGATGGAATACCGTCGGCTCGTACGCTATGAGACCCGTATCACCCGGGTGTCGATGAACGTGGTCTGTTCCGAGAAGGACCGGGATGTCCTGAAACGGTCCGCACCGGATGCGGCGATCACCATTGTAAGGAACGGCATCGATATCACCGCCGATCGACCGGGTTTCGAATATCATGAGGGCAACAAACGGATCATCTTCACAGGTAACCTGACCTATTTCCCGAACATCGATGCCGTGCAGTATTTCGCGAAGGAGATCTTTCCGCTGGTAATGCAGCAGGTGCCGGAGGCACAGCTGTATATCGTCGGTCAGAATCCACCGAAGACGATCCGGCAGTTGGCATCAGCCAATATCATTGTGACGGGTTTCGTGCCCGATATCATCGCTGAATACCTAAAGAGCGCAGTGGCGGTAGCACCGATGCGGTTTGGTGCCGGGTCGCAGTATAAGATCCTGGAAGCATTGTCCTGTGGTCTGCCGGTCGTCATGACGCCGATCGCCGCGGAAGGACTGCACCGGGTGCGCGGTGATGAATTCATCGTGGCACGCACCCCCCAGGAATTCGCCTCCGCCATCCTGTCCGTCTTCTCGGATGGGGTATTGTGCCGAAAACTCTCGGCCGAGAGCCAGGCACTGATCCGGAAGGAATTCTCCATGGAGATGATCGGATCCCATCTCCATGAACTGTATGTGAAGGTGGCAAACAGCCCATGAAACAATTCGAACGAAAGATCATCCTCTTCGACTTCTTCGCCATCAACCTGGCGTGGATCTGCTACTACCTGCTCCGGGTGGAGAGCGGCATTGTCGAGCTGGAGATCAAGCCGGACCTGCTGCTGCCGATGGCGGTGATGTACCTGTACTGGCTGGCGGTCTTCATGTTCTTCGGACTCTACCGGGCCTGGTATGCGAAATCGCGCACGGACGAGTTCGCCGCGGTCATCCGGGCCATCTCCGCCGGATGCATCGTGATGTTCTTCGTGATCTTCTTCGATGATGAGCGGAACGCCACGTACTCCGCGAACCGGTCGGTGATCGCCATGTACTGGGTGCTGATGGTCGGCTTCGTCGGCATCGGACGCATCGTCATCCGCAGTTTCCGCAAACGGCTGCTGATGCGCGGCATCGGACAGAGCGAGACCCTCATCATCGGCACAGGGGCCAAAGCGACGGAATTGCTCGCTTCGGTGAGACAATATCCCGCGCTGGGATACAAAGTGAACGGATTCATCTCCACCGGACAGCCGGCGGGGGAATTGCCGCTGCCGGTGCTTGGCCCCGTGGAGGAACTCACCGCGGTCATCCAGCGGTACGGCATCCGGAGCCTTTTGATCGCACTCGATTCGCAGCAGCGGGAGCTGGTGCTGGATATCGTCTCACGGTCGACCGGCTACGACGTGTCGATCAAGATCATCCCGGATATGTACGATATCGTCTCCGGTCAGGCGCGGACGAACCAGATCTACGGCTTCCCGCTGATCGAGATCATGCCGCATATCATGCAGCCGTGGGAGGAGAGTGCGAAACGGATCATGGACATCGTCATCTCCTTCCTGATCCTCACCTTCTCCGCGCCGTTGTGGATCTTCGTGGCGGTCGCGATCAAAGTGAACTCACCGGGTCCGCTCGTCTACAGTCAGGAACGGGTCGGGAAGAACGGACGCATCTTCCGGATGCACAAGTTCCGGTCGATGTACCAGGATGCGGAATCGCGGACCGGCCCGGTGTGGGCCACCCAGAACGATCCGCGCATCACGCCGGTCGGACGGTTCCTCCGCAAGACGCGCCTCGACGAGATCCCGCAGTTCTACGATGTGATGCGGGGGGATATGAGCCTGGTCGGTCCGCGGCCGGAACGCCCGCATTTCGTGGAGATGCTGTCCAAGGAGATCCCGCTCTACAAACGCCGGCTCTCCGTGAAGCCGGGCATCACCGGCTGGGCGCAGATCAAACAGGGG
>JABWAK010000196.1 GCA_013361065.1 Bacteroidota bacterium | reverse complement strand
TACACCGATGCAGCACTGTTCTGCAGTGACTGCAACATCCTGCTGGTGGAACACCTTCCGCAGCCGGAGGCCATGGACCAGTGCGACAACTGCGGCGGTGCGATGGATCTGGATAATGACTATTGTCCGCAGTGCGGAACGCTCTACGCAGAGGATCAGTATTCCTGCACCAATCACCCTACCGGTGTTGCGACCGGCGTCTGCGTGATCTGTCAGCAA
Source organism: Bacteroidota bacterium (assembly GCA_013361065.1). Lineage (GTDB taxonomy): Bacteria > Bacteroidota > Ignavibacteria > UBA10030 > UBA8401 > UBA8401. The sequence continues at coordinate 5,583 of JABWAK010000196.1, read as the reverse complement.
TTGTTCTGCACAGAGTGTCTGAATGAGAAGGATGGCCGTCTCTATTGCGATGCACATATCTCCGTAGAATCATCGCAAGGATGGTCGGTCGTGTTCACCAGTACGGACTACTATGAGGCGCAGATCGTCCGCGGCAGTCTGGAGAGCGCCGGATTCACCGTCCACGCTGCCAACACGACCAACATCGGTGTGATGGCGGACGGGTTCATGGACAATGCGCTCGGCCGTACCATCTTCAAATATCCCATCAAGATCTTCGTCCCTGCGGACCAGTTCATCGCTGCGCAGGAATTCCTCGCCCAGGACCATACCGGTGACAGCCCAGACGCTTAAATTCGGCAACGACGGATGGCGTGCGCTCACCGGGATGGTTTTCACCGAAGAGAATCTGCTGCGGGTGGCGGATGCATTCGTTCGATATCTGCGCGCAACATCCCTTGAAGGAAGACCGATCGCTGTCGGATTCGACGGCCGGTACCGGTCCGATGCCTATGCTGCTCTCTTTGCAGAGGTTCTCTCCGGCTGCGGATTCCCCGTCCTGCTCTCCGATCGGATCATCCCTACTCCTGTCCTCTCCTATACGGTCTTCCGGAACGGCTGCGGCGCCGGTATCATGATCACCGCGAGCCATAATCCTGCTTCATACAACGGCGTGAAGTTCAAAGCATCGTACGGCGGACCGTTCGTCTCTGAGGAGACCCGACGTGTCGCTTCGTTCGTGCAGGACCGCAGCGAGTTCCCGCGTTCCGCCGCGCTTGTCCGCACGACGGATATGCTCACACCATACACGGAGCATCTCCGGACGGTGATCGATTTCGATACGCTGCGTACATATGCTGCGGATCCCGCCAATGACCCGAGTGTAATGATCGATTCGATGGGCGGAGCAGGGCAGACCATCCTGGAGGATATCCTCACGGGGCTGGGCTGGAGGGCGCAGACCATCTTCGGTTCGGCCGAACCCGGATTCTACGGCCGTCAGCCCGAACCGATCGAGAAGAATCTTGAACCGCTCTTCTATAATGTCTCCGTCACCGATGCCATCCTTGGGATCGCTACGGACGGGGATGCCGACCGCTGCGCGGTTTGCACTGGTGACGGAACGTGGGTCTCTGTCCAGCAGACCATCCTGCTGCTGCTCTGGCACCTGCACAAGAACAAGAAAATGTCCGGGGCAGTGATCAAATCGGTGCCGGTAACGGACAAGGTGCGCGTCCTGGCAGAGCGCTGGCATCTTCCGTTCTACGATGTGAATGTCAGCTTCCAGAATATCACGGACATCATGCTGAAGACCGATTACCTGATCGGTGTGGAGGAGAGTGCGGGATTCGGAGTGAAAGGGCATCTGCCGGAGCGGGACGGTATCCTGTCCGGATTGCTGTTCTGTGAGATGCTGGCAATGAGCCGCAAGAACATCCCGGAACTGTGGCAGGAGATCCGAGCGGTAGTGGGTGAACTGCATTACCGACGGCTCGACATCCCTGCAGAGGAACTGGACCGGACCGCCATCATGCAGCGGTGCGAGCATTTCCATCCCTCACGGAACCTCGAGGAGTTCTTCATCGAGAAAGTGCGGAAACTCTATGATAAGGAGACGCTGAACGGGATCAAGTTCCTGTTCGGCGATTCGCGCTGGCTTCTGATCCGTGCCTCTATGACCGAACCGAAAGTGCGGATCTATGCGGAAGGCCGGACGGAGGATGAACTGGAGCGGCTGCTGGCAGAAGGGAGGATGCTGGTCGGAATTCCGTAATTTACCTCTGTAGTTTCATCCCCCTCACTATTGCTTCTATCGTTCATCCTGCCTGTTTTCGACCTCTGAGTGCTGCAAATATTTCTTTGTGGAATAGACTGTCCATTCCCGATGATGGTACATCGCAGATCTGTCGGTGAATCTATTGAATAGTGAGAGTGGAGGAGTTATCGGAAGAGAGGAGAGAACGAGCGGCGCAGGATCACGCCGCTTTCGTTCTGGTGATGACCTTTTTGATATCGTACAACGTGCCGCGCTGAGCAGCGTCGAACCCGGATTCATGGATCAGCTGGATGCATTCTTCCGTGTTCGTCTTGTTCACGAAGTTGGCCGCGGCATGGACATTCTCTTCCAGCAGTGTGCCGCCGAAATCATCCGCACCGAAATGCAGTGCGATCTGTCCGGTCTTCTTCCCTTCGCTGAACCAGGAGGCCTGGATGTGGTCAAAATTGTCGAGATAGATGCGGGAGAAGGCGATGATCTCCAGGTACCGTTTCGGTGTGGCGTAGGTCGGGATGATCTTCTCCAGCGGTGTGTTGCCCGGTTTGAAACTCCAGGGGACGAATGCCGTGAACCCGTGATGCTCATCCTGCAGCTGACGGATCACCTCCAGATGTTCGATGATGTCCTCATCCTTCTCGAGATGACCGTACATCATGGTCGCCGTGGATTTGTAGCCGATCTTGTGCGCTTCACGCATCACATTGAGCCAGTCCGCCGATGTCCCCTTCTTGCTGCTGATCTTCTTCTTCACACGGTCCGAAAGGATCTCTGCGCCGCCGCCCGGGATGGAGCGCTGGCCGGCATCCCACAACCGCTGCAGCACCTGCGGCAGCGTCAGACCGGAGACGCGCGCCATCTCGATGAACTCGGAGGTAGAGTAGAAATGCGGATACACTTCGGGTACCTCGTTCACCGTCCGGCGGACCATCTCCTCGTAGTATTCGAACGGCAGATCCGGGTTCACTCCGCCCTGCAGGAGGATGGTCGTGATCCCTTTTTTCGCAGACTCACGGAACTTCTGCAGCATCTGGTCAACGGTGTACGTATAGACCCCTTCCTCGCCGGGATGACGGTAGAAGGCGCAGAAGATGCAATCGATGTTGCAGACATTCGTATAGTTCGGATTGGAATCGAGGACGAACGTGACCTGCGCATGCGGGTTCTTCTGGAACCGGATCTGGTTGGCCAGGTCACCGAGTTCCAGCAGCTGCGCATTGCGGAGCAGGAAGAGTCCCTCTTCACGGTCGATGCGGACATTGTTGCGGACTTTGCTATAGATCTCTGAGAGTGTCATAGTCAGAACGACATGATGGTCCTGTTGCGGAGGATGTCACCGGGAACAGGGGATTGATACGATTAGAGTGTGACGGTATATCCGGCGGCCTTCAGGTCCTTGATCAGACTGAAACTGATCTCTTCCAGTTTCACGACGACCTCGCGGTATGCGATCCCGGGGATGCCTTTCGGTGGTGTCTCATCCTTATGGTGGATGCAGCAGACGCGGTTCGAGCCGACCTTGCCGATCAGATAGCCGAGTTCGAACATGGCGCTGTTGATGTCCTCCGGATTGTAGAGGTAGTATGCGTACTTGACGGTCGGGTACTGTTCCAGGAATCCGACGATGGCATCGGCGGCAGTGCCGCGCTGGAAGACGATCCCTTCGATGCCGATCTCTTTCAACAGAGCAGCCAGTTGGCTTTGGAACTCGGAATCCGAAGAGGAGAGAACGAGCACTTGGGTCTTGGATGCTGTACCGCCCGTTGCAGCCGGAGCGGCTGGGGCAGGTTTGGGAGCGGCCGGAGCCGGAGCCTGTGCCGGAGCAGGTGCTGCTGCCGGAGCGGGAGCCGGTTTCGGTGCCGGAGCCGGTGCTGCTGCAGGAGCAGGGGCCGGTGCAGGTTTCGGCGCTGCGGGAGCGGCCGGAGCCGATTTCTTCATTTCACTCTCAGCGAGTGTGCCGGCCTGCTTCACTGTATCGAGGATCAGCTGCGCGGAGTTCTGATAGAAATACGCGCCATTCTCATCCTTCGTGATCCGTTCGCGGAGAGGGTTCGCCGGTGCTCCGAGTTTTGCAATGGTATCCAGACATGCCTTCCGCCACATCAGGTATTGGCTCTGCATCTTGGCGTTGTAGCCGGAGAACTCGTGCCCTCCCTCCGGGGTCAGTTTCTCCCCTTGCTGTATCAACTCCTGAAGTTTCGTTACAGTCTGCTGGTCCATCGTCTCGATCGTGATTGAAGTTGCCTAAGTTACGGAATTACTTCAACTTCTTCAACGAGTTTTTTGAATATCTCGATGGCGGCCCGCTCACGTTCGCCGAGCCGGTAGTTGAATCCCTGCAGGTACTCTGCTGTCTCCTTCGGAGTGAGCGAGATCGCAGCTCCATGGACGGCTCCGATCGTCTCAAGACGATTCTCACCCTGTTCCAGCGACTGCTGGATGATCTCCTGAAGTTCGGTGGTACTATCGGCGTCCATGGTGCGTTTATGTGCCCAGACCGCAAAAACAAACGGCATCTTCTGCCAGTCGTACCATTCGCGGGCCAGATCGAAGACCAGATCGAAACCGGGTAACCCGGTCTTGTTCGCTTTCAGTGCTTCATCCCCGATCAGCAGCACGGCATCGTACGGCGTGAGATCGTTCACGCTGCTGTGCATCCGGACGAACTCCGCCTTCACACCGTACCGCTTCTCCAGCAGCACCTGCAGCAGACGTACGGAGGTCGCGGTATCATCGATGATGCCGATCTTCCTTCCGTTCAGCCCCTGCCAGCCCTCCTTGGAGAAGAGCATGACGCTCTTCACCTGGTCCCGCGTGGCGATGCAGTAGTTCATCAGCTGCAGGTCCTGTTCCATGGAGAAATAATCCATCAGCGAGAAGAGCCCGGCGTCGATCTGTCCCTTGGCCGCCAGCCGTCCCATCCGCCGCGGTGCGATCGGAAGGACCTTGAACTGGCGCTGTTCGAAATGTTCGTAGAAGGGGACCGAATTCAGGTACGGGATCTTGCCGATGACCTTGTCCGTGTTCACCGTCAGGGCATTATAATAGACATCCCGCTCCACCGGGATCTTGCCGGCGTCGTTGATGATCTTGATGAGCTTCTCTTTCGCCATGGTCATGGGACTGATGGCACCGGCGTCGTGTGCGATCTTCTCGCCGCCCACCGTTCCGTCCATATCATCCGCGCCGAAGTTGAGCGCAACGGAAGCGACCTCCTCGGTGAGCATCACCCAGTACGCCTTGATGTGCGGGAAGTTGTCGAGCATCAGCCGGGAGATGGCGATGGTTTTCAGATCCTCGATAGCGGAGGTGAAATCGTTCTTCGGCTTGATGCCGGTATCGCCCGGCTGGAAAGCGAGGGGGATGAAGGAGAGGAATCCGTGCGTCTCATCCTGCGCCTCCCGCAGCTTCACCATATGCATCACCCGTTCCTCGTACGTCTCGATATGGCCGTACAGCAGTGTCGCGTTGGAGGGGATGCCGAGGCGATGGGCCGTTTTGTGTACATCGAACCATGTCTTCGCGCCGATCTTCTGGTTGAAGAGGAGTTTGCGGACCCGTTCGGAGAAGACCTCGGCGCCGCCGCCCGGCATGGTGCGGAGACCGGCTGCGTACAGCTGACGGAGCACTTCTTCGATCGGCATCTTGAACTTCTTGTGGAAGAAGTCGATCTCCACGGCAGTGAACGCCTTCACATCCACCTGCGGGAACGCTTTCTTGATGTCGCGCACCATACCGACATAATACTCCCACGGCCAGTCCGGATGGAGCCCGCCGGTGATATGCACCTCATGGACGTCCGAATTGAGTTTACCGAGGATCTCCTCGAT
>JABWAK010000195.1 GCA_013361065.1 Bacteroidota bacterium | reverse complement strand
AGAGAATATTAAGCAAACGGCCCATTTGTCCGTTGTTTCATCATTCTGAAGTAAATATATTGAAAGAAAAAGGGAAAATCGAGGTATGAGAACGCTCCTGTCGTTGTGCTGTGCCATTGTCATGACTGCCGTCGGCTGCAAACAGGAAGCAACCGTCGATCCGCTTGTTGATGCTGTCGGTATCGTGGAGTCAGCCTACGGCGTGGCGTACAGCAACAGTGCCGCCATCGGCTGGTCGGTCGATGCAGGATCGGTCGACCGCGTCAGCGTCTACAGGCATATGACCGCTCTCTTCTCACGCTCATCGGCTCTGCAGATCGCCGTGATCACGGATTCAATGCAGCATTCGGTCGTCGACTCCGGGCTGGTGAACGGGACCGAATATTTCTATACGATCGTTCCGGAGAAACAAGATGCAGAGGGAGGCATCGTGCAGGGACTCGGCACAAAGCGGATCTCGTTGACGCCGTACGATCCGACGGTACTCACCGCCGGCACCATCGTCTATTCGCAGCATATCCAGCCGATCTTCTCGACCGGATGTGCCGTGAGCGGTTGTCACTCCGGTGCATCCCATGCCAAGGCGGGGCGGACGCTCCACGGCAGCACCTCCCTCGATCTCTCCTCGTGGACATCTGCGATCGCCGGTACCGATCCGGTGGCTCAGATCGTTCCCTTCCGCTCTTCCAAGAGTCACATCATCCAGCATCTCAACAGTGATACGCTCGTTGCTCCGGTCGCCTCGCCTTCCATGCCTCCGGGTATCCGGTTCCCGTCCACCGTCCGCGACCTGCTTCGCCGGTGGATCGATGCCGGAGCGAAAAACGATGACGGAACGGTGGCGTACTCCGCAGCACCGGTCCGCGGCTGGGCGTATGTGACGAATCAGGGTGAGGATCTCACCGCAGTGATCGATCTGGACAGGAACAGGATCGCCCGCTACGTAACGACAGGACTGGCATCGGTCGGTACCGCGTCACCGCAGGCGCCGCACAATGCGGTGGTAGACTGGCAGAATCAATACTACTATGTCAATCTGATCGGCGGCAGCAAACTCCTGAAGTTCCGTGTATCGGACAACACTCTTGCCGGCGAACTGACGTCCGGACTCAGCTCGCCGGCCCAGGTGGCGCTGACGAAGAATTCGGACACGGCGTTCGTCACCAACTTCGAGAACGGGAAGACCAACATCACGGTGGTCAATACGGTCACCATGACGAAGATCGGCGATATCGGGAGTCCGGCCATGCTGAAACCGCACGGTGTGACCATCACGCCGGATTTTCGCTCGGTCATTGTGGCGAATTCGCTGTCCGATAACATCACGGTCATCAATACTTCGGACCGATCTATTGCCGCTGTCATTCCTGTTTCTGGATCCGTGCCGGCATTGCCGGTCAATTACACCTATCAGTTCGAACCATATCAATCCGTCATCACGCCGGACAGCCGGTTCGTCTTCGTCACCTGCCGTAAATCGGGTGAAGTGCGTGTGATCGATCTGCAATTGGGAACGGTCATCGACTCCATTACTGTCGGGACATTCCCGCTGATCCCTGCTATCACTCCTGCCGGCGATATCGTCTTCGTCGCGAACCGGAATTCCAATTCGGTCACTGCGGTATCAGTCGCCACCCGCTCGGTCCTCTTCACTGTTCCCAATGTAGGGGTGGAGCCACACGGTATCGCGGTCTCCAAGGATGGGAAATATGTGTACGTCTCATGCGAGAATCTTGGTGTGAGTGAACCGCCGCATCACGCTACCTCCGGAGGGAAGAAACCATCCTTCCTGAAGGTGATCGATATCGCCTCACGGTCGGTCATCGCGTCCCTGGAACTCGGCAATTTCGGTTCCGGAATGGCCGTGACAAATTGAAGGCAGAACGCCGGAACCGGTGATACTTTCCTTTGTTTTTCAGCAGGAATAACGGTAAGTTTATCACGCAAAACAGCCGATACATTCATATTATATAGAGAACATGGAACAGGCAGAACATTTGACCCGTCCGGTCGTGCCGGAACTGGATACGATCCTTGGAACACCGTTCAAAGTATTGGATGACGGATTCATCCGTGTGGTGGATTATATGGGAAGCGATGAGTCCATCGTGCAGGCCGCGCGTGTCTCGTACGGGAAAGGGACGAAAAAAGTGAGCGAGGACCGCGGATTGATCCGCTACCTGCTCCGTCATCAGCACACCACACCGTTCGAGATGTGCGAGATCAAATTCCACGTCCGCGTTCCGATGGATTGCTGGCGCCAGTGGATCCGGCACCGCACCGCGAATGTGAACGAATACTCCACCCGCTACTCCCTTGCGATCGATGCATCGCAGCGCGCGGGAGAGGGACAATGGAGGATCCAGTCGAAGGACAACAAACAGGGAAGCGACGGATTCTTCGATGCCGCTGCAGGCAAACATTTCTCCGAGCAGGAATTGCAGCTCCAGAATATGGCCCGCAGTGTCTACGAGGAACGGGTGAATGCCGGCATGGCGCGCGAACAGGCGCGGAAGGACCTGCCGCTCTCCACGTATACGGAAGCGTACTGGAAAGTGGACCTGCATAATCTGCTCCACTTCCTCTGGCTACGGATGGACCCGCATGCACAGTACGAGATCCGTGCATATGCCAACGTCATCGGCAATGAGATCGTCAAACGGTGGGTGCCGACGGCATGGGAAGCGTTCCAGGATTATAAGGTGAAGGCATCGTCATTGTCCCACATCGAGATAGAGATCATCCGTGCATTGAACACTGGCGGGAAGGAAGCCGCCGTCGAGACCGCACGGTCGTTCGGTCTGCTCCCGCCGGCAGGACAGGAGATCAAGAGCAACCGTGAACGCGGGGACATCGAAGCGAAATTGACCACACTCGGGATCGCCATCCCCTGGAAATGAAGTGAAGACACTCCGGCAGACATATCAGCCGCAATCCGTCCGTGCACCGGAACTGTACGGCGACCGCTGGTTCAATTCCGAACCGTTGTCGCTGCGTGCAGCGGAAGGGGAGATCGTGCTCCTGTTCTTCTGGTCGTACACGTCGCCGGGGTCACTGAGGATGCTGCAGGTGATCAATGAATGGTATGAAACGTATGCCCCGCTCGGATTGATCTGCATTGGTGTGCATGCTCCGGAGTTCCCTTTTGCGCGGCTGGCGAAGAATGTGGAAGAGGTGCTCCGGGAGAAGAAGGTCAGTTTCCCCGTGGTGGCGGACAATGACCGTGTCATTACCGAAGCATACCGGATTCCGGACATCCCGTCCGTCGTGCTGGTGGGGAGCAATGGCAACATCTACGATATCGTTGCATCGCTCAGTTCCTTCACCCGGCTCGAGCGGTCGCTGCAGTACCTTCTCCGTCAATCCGGATTCTTCGGTGAACTGCCGCCGCTCCGTTCCTACGGTGATGCGCCGGACGGCCGCGGCCGCTCCATGGAGCTGATGACCGGTTATCTGCATGGTTCACTCGGCAATACCGAAGGATACAGTCCGGAACTCCCGGCGGAGTACCGCGATCCCCGTTTCTATGTGGCGGGGAAGTTCTACGCCCACGGGATCTGGCGGGCGGAACGGAATGCATTCCACTACGACGGTCCGCCGAACGAAGGATACCTTGTCTGCAGCAGCAGCGGTGAGGATATCGATGTCCTGATCGGTTCCGAACAGAGAACGAGTGTGAGCATCCGGGTGGATGAAGCATCGATGCTCCTGGAACAGATGCGCACGGATGTGAAGCGCGATGCGAAAGGGAACTCGAGCATCGCCGTCGGTGATCCGCAGTTCTATGCGGTCTTCCGAGGACTGCAGCATCAGCAGCATGCCGTCAAATTCATCCCGGCGCAGTCCGGTGTGACCTTCTATAAATTCTCCCTCCATTCCGAACCGACCGACGATGATGCACCGGCGTCGGTCCGGAACAATTGACACTCCATGAAGACCCGCATCACGGATCTGTTCGGCATCCATGTCCCCATCATCCAGGGCGGCATGGTCTGGGTCTCCGGCTGGAAGCTCGCCTCGGCGGTCTCCAATGCCGGAGCGCTCGGTCTCATAGGTGCCGGTTCCATGAAACCGGACCTGCTGCGCGAACATCTTCGTCGATGTGCCGATGCAACGGTGCGTCCTTTCGGTGTGAATATCCCGTTGCTGCGGGGCGATATACAGGAACTCATCGATGTCATCCTCGAAGAGAAGGTCCGCATCATTTTCACCTCCGCCGGTCACCCCGGACGTCATATCGCGAGATTCAAGGAGGCCGGCTGTTCCGTTGTTCATGTCATTGCGAATGTCAAACAGGCGGTGAAGGCACAGGAATCCGGATGTGATGCCGTGGTGGCGGAAGGGTTCGAGGCGGGAGGGCATAATGGACTGGACGAGATCACGACCCTGGCGCTTATCCCTCAGGTGGTGGACGCAGTGACGGTCCCGGTGATCGCGGCAGGCGGCATCGCGGACGGACGCGGGATGCTGGCGGCGATGGCACTCGGTGCGGAAGCGGTGCAGGTAGGGACACGATTTGCCGCGACGGTGGAATCCTCCGCGCATGAACTCTATAAACAGAGGATCGTCGAAGCGAAAGACGGGGACACCGTACTCACCTATCGGAATATCCTACCGGTCCGAGCATTGCGGAATCCGTTCATGGAGAGCGTCTCCAAAGAGGAGACCGCACAGGGGATGACCCGCGAGCGGATGATGGAACTCCATGCCAAGGGACGGGAACGGAAGGGGATCTTCGAAGGGAATTGGGAGGAGGGCGAGATGGAAATGGGACAAAGCTCCGGACTGGTGAAAGACGTCATCCCTGCCGCCGATGTTGTGGTCCGTATGATGTCGGAATATTCCTCTGCACTGAAAACCCTGAACAGCCGCTGACATGAACGGACCCGCCATCATCACGACATCCCTCTTCGACCTCTTCAAGGTCGGTCCCGGCCCGTCCAGTTCCCATACCATCGGTCCGATGAAAGCAGCGTTCGATTTCCTCGGCCGCATCACGGCGTTACCGTCGGCCGTCCTGGAACAAGCGACCGGGATCCGCGTCATTCTCTACGGTTCTCTGGCCGCGACAGGTGCCGGCCACGGAACGGACCGTGCCATTGCCGCCGGTCTGCTGGGGAAGCGGCCGGAGGAGTGCGAACCGGTCTGGTTCTCCACATTGATGCTTCCCGGTTCGCGGTATGAGATCGCGGCCGGACCGGTCACGATCCCTTTCACGCCTGATCATATCCGTTTCGAACGCGGGAAGTTCCACTTCCATCATCCCAACACCCTGCAGTTGCAGCTCATCGCCGGTGAAACGATCCTCGCAGAAGAGGAATACTACTCTGTCGGCGGCGGATTCATCCACCGGAAAGGGGAGTCCGACGATGAGCGTCGTCCGGCCGTACCGAAATATCCGTACGGTACGATGAGTGCACTGAAGCAGCATCTTGCTGATACCGGTCTTACACTGGCAGAGCTCATCCTGCAGAACGAGGAAGCGGTCTCCGGACTCGACCGTGCCGAGATCAACCGGCGGATCGATGCCCTGCTGAAGTTCATGCATGATGCGGTCCGCCGCGGATTGGAATCCCAGGGAGAATTGCCCGGGAGTATCAAACTGCACCGCAAGGCATCCTCCCTCTACAGGAAAGCCCAGGAGTTGGCGCGGACGCAGGATTCCTTCCTCATCTTCCTGAATGCGTATTGCGAGGCAGCCTCCGAGGAGAATGCCGCGGGGAACATCGTCGTCACGGCGCCCACCAGCGGTGCCTCCGGAGTCATACCGGGGCTCACGTATCTGATGAAGACGCACTATCATTATGACATGCAGAAACTGCGCGACGGCTTGCTGGTCGCTGCAGCGATCGGTTTTCTGGTGAAGCATAACGCGAGCATCTCCGGAGCGGAGATGGGATGTAT
>JABWAK010000194.1 GCA_013361065.1 Bacteroidota bacterium | reverse complement strand
TGCTGGTTGGTCGCATCGCTCCCCGCTTCCGGCTCGGACAGGGCGAAGGCGCCGAGCTTCTTCCCTGTGGCGAGCGGGACGAGGAACTTCTGTTTCTGCTCCTCGGTCCCATGCTTCGTCAGGCCGTAGCAGACCAGCGAGTTGTTCACGGACATGATCACACCGCACGACGCATCGACCTTGGAGATCTCCTCGATGGCGATCACGTAGCTGAGCGTATCGAGTCCCGCCCCGCCGTACTGTTCCGGCACCATCATCCCCATGAAACCGAGTTCCCCCAGTTTCTTGATCTGTTCATGCGGGAAGAGTTCCTTCTCATCCCGTTCATCGGCGGTGGGTGCCAGTTCATCCTGCGCGAACTGACGCGCAGTCTCTTGGATCATGCGGTGGGTCTCGTTGAGTTCGAAGTTCATATCACGTCCGTATTGTGTACTGCGTGCGATGATGGACCGGTCAGCCGCGGCGGTCGGCCGCGTGCCTGCCGGTGTTGCCGGAGCTCACTGCTTCGGGTATTCGTAGAATCCTTTGCCGCTCTTTCGGCCGAGGTGACCGGCAGCGACCATCTTCTTGAGGAGCGGACAGGGACGGTACTTGGTGTCACCGAGTCCTTCGTGGAGCACGTTCATAATGGAGAGACAGACATCCAGTCCGATGAAATCGGCGAGGGTGAGCGGTCCCATGGGATGGTTCATGCCGAGCTTCATCACCGTATCGATCGATTCCGGTGTGGCGACCCCTTCCATCACACAGTACATCGCTTCATTCAGCATCGGCAGCAGGATGCGGTTGGAGACGAATCCGGGATAGTCGTTCACCTCCACCGGCACCTTCTCCACTGCTTCGGAGAGCTGTTTCACCGCGGCGTAGGTCGCGTCGGAAGTGGCGAGACCGCGGATCACTTCGACCAGTTTCATCAGCGGCACCGGATTCATGAAGTGCATGCCGATGACGCTCTCCGGCCGTTTCGTCACTGCGCCGATCTCCGTGACGGAGATGGACGACGTGTTCGTGGCGAGGATAGCGCCGGCCGGTGCATTGGCATCGACCGTACGGAAGATGTCGAACTTCACCGGTTTGTTCTCCGTGGCCGCTTCGATGACGATATCGGCCTCCTTCACCGCTGCCGCGAGATCGAGCGACGGAGTGATGTGTGCCAGTGCGGCCGATCTCTGTTCCTCCGTAAGGGTCCCTTTCTTGACCTGACGGTCGAGGTTCGAAGAGATCGTCTTCATCCCCCTGTCCAGGAACTCCTGCCTGATATCGTTGAGCGTCACATCGTAGCCGTACTGTGCGAACACATGGGCGATACCGTTGCCCATGGTGCCGGAACCGATGACAGTGATCTTCCTGATGGCCATGGCCGGTCCTCCCTTAGATGAGTTCAACGATGAGTCCGCTCGCCTCGCCGCCGCCGATGCAGATGGCGGACATACCGCGTTTCAGGCCGCGCTGTTTCAGTGCATGCAGCAGACTCACGGTGATGCGGGCACCGCTCGCGCCGATGGGATGTCCCAGGGCCACTGCGCCGCCGTTGACGTTCACTTTCTGTACATCGATGCCGGCGATCTTGTTCACCGCCAGTGTCACCACGGCGAAGGCTTCGTTGATCTCTAACAGATCGATATCGTTCACGGACATCTTCGCTTTCGCGAGCACCTTGGTGATGACATCGGCCGGTGCGGTGGTGAACCAGTTCGGTTCCTTCGCGGAGGAGGCCGACGCGATCACGCGTGCGATCGGCTTCAATCCGAGCGACTGTGCTTTCGCGGCGGACATCAGCACCAACGCGGCAGCGCCGTCGTTGATCTTGGAGGAATTGGCGGCAGTGACCGTGCCGTCCTTCTGGAAGGCGGGACGAAGGGTCGGGATCTTGTCGAAGTTCGTCTTGAACGGTTCTTCATCCGCCTCCACGAATGTCGTCTCCCCTTTCTTACCGGCGATGGGAACCTTCACGATCTCTTCGGCGAAGCGGCCGGTGGTCGATGATTCCTGCGCACGCTTGTAGCTGAGGATGGCGAACTCGTCCTGTGCTTCGCGCGGCACGCTGCACTCCTTCGCGCACAGTTCCGCGAAGTTCCCCATCGGCACTCCCTGATAGACATCCTGCAGACCGTCCCGCATGAGGGAGTCCTGCAGTTCACCGTGACCGTAGCGGTATCCATACCGCGCCTGCGGCACAAGATACGGAGCGTTGGACATGCTCTCCATCCCGCCTGCGACAGCGATGTCGGTGTCACCGAGTGCGATGGACTGGGATGCGAGCATGATCGCCTTCAGACCGGAGCCGCACACTTTGTTGACGGTCATGGTCTCAACGGACGGCGGCAGTCCGGCATACAATGCTGCCTGACGTGCCGGGGCCTGACCGACACCGGCCTGGACCACATTCCCGAGAATGACCTCCTGGACCTGTTCCTTCGAGATGCCGGCACGTTTGACCGCTTCTTCAATGACAATGGCGCCCAACTTCGGCGCCGTGAGTGAACTTAATGCACCGCCGAACGACCCGATGGGTGTGCGGCAGGCGCTGACAATGACAACTTCATGCATGGTAGAAATCCCTTCAATTTGTGCCGAAATTTACGCCGAAAAAGGTGAAGTTCCAAAATAAAAAAGGCCGTCTGGGACGGCCTTTGTGGTTCAACTGTTCATCGATTTCAGGAATTCCTTGTTCGATTTCGTTCCTTTCAACCGGTCCAGCAGGAACTCCATCGCTTCCACCGGATTGAAGTCGCTGATGAACTTCCGGAGGATCCAGATGCGGTTCATCTCATCCTGCTCCAGCAGGATCTCCTCGCGGCGTGTACCGGAACGGTTCACATCCACGGCCGGGAAGATACGGCGGTCGGCCAGTTTCCGGTCGAGCACGATCTCACTGTTACCGGTCCCTTTGAACTCCTCGAAGATGACCTCGTCCATCCTGCTGCCGGTCTCGACGAGCGCGGTCGCGATGATGGTGAGACTTCCCCCCTCCTCGATGTTACGGGCCGCACCGAAGAAGCGTTTGGGACGGTGGAGCGCCATAGCATCCACACCGCCGGAGAGGATCTTGCCTGAGTGCGGCGTGACCGTATTGTGTGCACGGGCCAGACGGGTGATACTGTCGAGGAGGATGACGACATCATAATTCGCTTCCACCAGACGCTTCGCTTTCTCGATGACCATATCCGCCACCTGCACGTGACGCTCGGGCGGTTCGTCGAACGTGGAGGCGACCACTTCGGCACTGACGCTCCGCTCCATATCCGTCACCTCTTCCGGGCGCTCGTCGATGAGCAGCATCAGCAGTTTCACCTCCGGATGGTTCCGGGCGATGCTGTTCGCGATCTTCTGCAGCATGATGGTCTTACCGGCCTTCGGCGGGGAGACGATCATCCCGCGCTGCCCTTTCCCGATCGGCGCCAGCATATCCAGCACGCGCATGGCGTATTCACCGGGCGCGGTCTCGAGCGTGATCCGTTCATCCGGATAGAGCGGCGTGAGGTTGTCGAACAGGATACGTTCACGGATCTTGTCCGGGGAATCCTCGTTCACCGCCTCCACACGCAGCAGCGCGAAGAAACGTTCGCCGTCCTTCGGGGGACGGACCTGACCGCTCACCGTATCGCCGGTCCGCAGTGCGAACTTCTTGATCTGGGACGGGGAGACATAGATATCATCGGGCGACGGGAGGTAATTGTAGTCGGTGGAACGGAGGAATCCGTAACCGTCGGGGAGCACTTCCAGCACCCCTTTACTGAAGGTCTGACCATCCTTCGCACTTTGTGCTTCCAGGATCTTGAAGATGAGTTCTTGCTTGCGGAGATCGCTGTAGCCGGAGAGGCCGAGGTCACGCGCGATCTTATTGAGGTCGGAGATCTTTTTGGACTTGAGTTCAGAGATGTCCATTGGCATATGCGAAGACTACCCCCTTAGAAGTGAGACGATGTATGGATGGATGAGGAAGACAAGGATGAGAGACAACGGTTCGTTAGCTGCTGGGATACGATGAAATAGGCAGAAGCGTTAGCGTGAGTGGATTGAAGAACAGGTAAGAGTGACAGGCATTGAACTGTGTAAAAGTATTGGAAATCAGCTTTATTGTCAAGATTTATTTTCCAGGAGCGGCAATACTTCACCGGCCAGAAAATTGGAACCGGCGATCACCAGCACACCGCTCTTCCCTGCGTTCGATGTTCCGCGCCGGACCGCCTGCGCAATGCTGTCGGAACCGGTCACCGCAAGTCCCAGCACGCGGCATTCCTGGATGATGGCGGTCACCGGCAATGCCCGCTCCCCGGACGGTTGTGCCGCGATGATCATCGGCCGCAGCGGTGCGAGGGAGCGCAGCATGGAACGATGGTCCTTATCCTTCATCACACCGAAGACCACCACTCTCTTTTTGTACGGCAGACGTCCGAGTTCTTCGGATAATGTCTGCATCCCCTCCGGATTGTGAGCGACATCGATGATGATATCGGGTCTCCCTTTCAGCACTTCGAACCGTCCGCGTATTCCGGATAATTTGGTCGTATTGGATAACCCCTGCCGGACGGCGGCATCCCCCACCGGCATGGTGGTGCTGACGAGCGTTGCAGCAGCCACGGCACAACGGGCATTCTCTTCCTGAAAACTCCCCCGGAGATCAAGTGTGGTGCCGCGCGGCAGTGCGAAACTCTTCGCGGGATGCAGCGGTGCATTACGCCGGAGAGCGGTGCTGCGGATCGTCCGCAAGGCCGGACCGCTGATGCTGCCGACAACGACCGGCACATGCCGCTTGATGATGCCGGCCTTCTCTCCGGCGATCGCCGTCAATGTATCCCCCAGCTGCTCCTGATGGTCCTTTGCAATGGTCGTGATGACCGAGACGAGCGGTGTGATGACGTTGGTGGAATCGAGTCTGCCGCCTAATCCTGTTTCGATGACGGCGATGTCCACCTGCTGTTCGGCGAAATAGAGGAATGCCATTGCGGTCATCGCTTCGAAGAACGTCGCCTGCCGTGCATCGATCTCCGGCTGCAGTGTGCGGACGAGACGGACGAACTCCTTTTGCGGGATCATCGCACCGTTGATGCGGATGCGTTCACGGACGGAGACAAGGTGCGGCGAGGTGTAGAGTCCGACGGAATACCCGGCCGCGGTGAGGATGGCCGCGGTCATGGAACTGGTGGAGCCCTTCCCGTTCGTCCCGGCGATATGGACCGACGGGAATTTCCGCTGCGGCTCGCCCGCCGCCTGCAGCAGTGCGCGGATGTTCCGCAAACCGAATTTCATCCCGAACTTCTGCAGGGAGTAAAGATAGGAAGTGGTCTGGTCCATGAGGGAAAGCGGATCGCCCGGTCAGAGCCAGGAATCGACGACCGAGATGGTCTTGTTGGTCTGCAGCGTACGGACAAGCGCACCGACATCGGTCAGTCCGTTCTTCGCGCAGAACTCCCGCAGACCATCCGCGACCGAGACGCCGGTAGTAGGATTGATGAAGTTCGCGGTGCCGATCTGCACCATCGAAGCGCCAACGATGAGGAATTCCGCGGCATCCTCCCAGGTGACGATGCCGCCGATCCCGATCACCGGGATCTTGACGGCATTGACCGTCTCATAGACCTTGGCGAGTGCGATCGGCTTCACGGCGGGACCGGAGAGTCCGCCGGTGGTGGTGGCAATTTTGGGTGTACGTTTATGGATATTCACCGCCATGCCGATGACGGTGTTGATAACGGACAACTCATCCGCTCCCTCCGCTTCGCAGGCACGCGCGAACTCGGAGATGTGGGTGACATTCGGCGTGAGCTTGATGATGAGCGGCTTCGCCGTCCGACGCCGGAGTTCCCGGGTGATCCGCGAAACGAGATTCACATCGGTACCGAAACTGAGTCCTCCCTCCTTCACATTGGGACAGGAGACATTGATCTCGAATCCATGCACGCCCGGCTGTGCATCGAGCAG
>JABWAK010000193.1 GCA_013361065.1 Bacteroidota bacterium | reverse complement strand
CAATGATGCGCGTATCGAACGGACGCAGTGCCGGAAGCTTCTCCTCGATGAACTTATGCACGCCGATGTTCGCCAGACCGATGGAGTTCAACATCCCGCTGGCGGTCTCGGTGATGCGCGGATTGGGATTGCCGTCCCGCGGTTTCATGGAGAGCGATTTCGTCATGATACCGCCGAGATTGGAGATATCGACGAGATCCGGCACCTCATCGCCGTACCCGAATGTGCCGGAGGCGACCAGTACACGGTTCCTGAACACCACATCCCTGAGTTTGAATGATTCCGTCATGGCAGTTTCACGCTTTGTGTTTCGAAAATGGTCCCGTCCTTGCAGACCAGACGGTATTTCTTGTCGCCGGTCGCCATCTCGATATTGCATCCCTGACAGAGTCCCACTCCGCACGCCATATCGCACTCCAAAGATGCATAACAGGATGCGCCGATCTCGCGTGCATATTCTGCGACCGCCTTCATCATCCGCGTCGGGCCGCAGACGAAGAACCGCGGCGACTTCGGGGGAGCAGCAGCAAAGTCACGCTTGATCAGATCGAGCACGGTACCGTGGAATCCGAGTGAACCGTCATCCGTTGCGATGCGCGGGTCGCGTAGTCCTTTCTCCACGATAAGCGCCTGCTGACGGCCGCCGACATACGTCAGCACCTCCTTCCCTGCCGGGAAACGACCGGTGAGGAACGGGAACGGTGCGACCCCGATCCCGCCGCCGACGAAGACCGCCGTGTCGAACGTATCATCCACGAACGAGAGGAAATGGTTGCCGCAGGGACCGACCACATCGATCATATCCCCCGTCCGCTTCCGCGCCAGCACCTTGGTGCCGGTGCCGATCACGTTGAAGACGATGGAGACCTTGTTCCCGTCGATATTGAAGATGCTGAACGGACGGCGGAGCAGCGGGAAACTGTTGTCGACGCGGATATTGATGAACTGTCCCGGCTGCGCGACCGCTGACAGATGCTCCGAGATGAACGTCAGTTCCAGGATCTCCGGTGTCAGCTGCTGGAAGGAGAGGATCGGGACGAGCTCTTGCTTCATCATTGTTCGTTCGGGGTTGAGAGTGTGTCGGTGGGCATTGGGTTCTGTTTTGCACCGAGCGAATCCGCAGGAGCAGCAGCGGACCGTTTCGGCTTCTTTTTCAATTCCTCGGCAGCGGCCTTCGCTTCCTCTTCCGCCTTCTTGGCCGCCTGCTTCTCCTCTTCCAGGCGTTTCTGTTCCGCTTCATATTCCATCACCTTGCCGCGGACCTTCCCGGTCAGCGCCGATGCCGGATGTTGTGCGATCAACAGTTGGTATTGAGCGATGGCGCTATCCGGTAGCGACAGCGAATGTTCATAGTGCCAGCCGGCCGTATACAATGACCGGGCAGCGTACGGCGACAACGGGAACTGCCGGGCTGTCCTCTTGAGCAGCTGCACCGCCGCTGCGATATCGTTCGCATCGGCCAGCCGTTCCGCCTGTTCGAACTGCACCGCTGCGGTATCGACCTGCTCGACCACCAGAGGACGGCCGAGGATCTTCCGTGCCTCGTTCGCATAAGCCGAATTGCTGTACGTATCGATGAGCGCGGAATAGACCGCTTCCAGTTCCGTCTGCGGTTTGTTCAGCTCGGTACGGAACATCTCCGCCTTTGTATAGAGTGCCCGGGGAGCATACGGAGTGGCAGCATGACCGGTGATGACATCATCGAACCACCGGAGAGCGGAATCGGGCTGCTGGATCTCAAGGAAGAACAATCCTCCCAGTTCGAACTTCACCCGGGCAATGGTCCTCTGCAGCGAATCGAGCAGCCTGGCCTTCTCCTCTTCCTTGCGGAGGCGTTCGCGCATTCGGAGCGAGTCGGCAGCCAGCACCGAATCCTTCTTCACATCCGGTTTGACCGTCTTCGCCATCTTCTTCACTTTCGGATCGGGACGCACCGCGATACTGTCAAGGACGGCCGCGCTGTCCCTACCGATGACCGCGGAATCGGATTCGAGCGGTCTGTTCATCTCCATCCTGGAGAGGGAATCGAACTTCGCCAATTCCCTCCAGAGGTCGAAGTACTTGTTGAACATGTCTGCCTTTTGCACCGCCTCAGGTGTGATCTCGGAAGCCGCGAACTCGGCGCGGGCTCTGTTGTACATCACGCGGGCGGAATCGTACCGGCCTTCGACCGTCTCGAAATGCCTGCCGAGCAGGAAGTAGGAACGGGCTGCTTCATCCGTACGTACGAACGCAGTGTCGATGTAGCGGTATTTTTCCACCGCCTCTGCTGTCCGGCCCTGCTTGTACAACACCTGTGCGATCTGGAAATGGACCGCGGCGAAATATTCTGCGTTCTTTGAATCCGAGAGCATCCCGTCCAGGACCGCCAATGCTTCCTCATATCCTCCGTTCGCAGCGATGATCTTCACCTGCTGCAGGTGCGCCTGGAAGATGAGCGAATAGACCGGGGAGACCGAGCGTGCCGAGCCATATGCTTCGAATGCTTTCTGGTTCTGGGAGAGTTCCATGGAACAGTCGCCCAGCCGGAAATAGATGAGCGTCAGCAATTCATCGTCACTCACGAGGTCCGCGGCGATGCGGTAGAACCGTTCCGCTTCGCGGTGATCCTTCCGCTGGAAATGATAGTTCGCCATCTCATAGGCGGCATTGCCGCTCAGATCGGCATCGACCGCATCCCGCTGCGCCACCAGTTCCTCGAGCATCTTCAATCCCTGTTCCGATTTCTTCTGCCGCAGCAGGCTCTTCCCCAGCCACAGATTGGCCTCCGGGATGAGTCCGCTCTCGGGGAATTTCACTGCCAGTTCCTGGAACTTCCGTTCGGACCGGACATCGTCCTCCATATAATAGTAGGCTTTGCCGATCATCAGCAGCGCATCATCCACCCAGCGGGCATCGGGATAGAAGGAGAGCACTTTGGAATTCTTCTCGATGGAGGTCTGGAACTTCTGCCGCGCTGCCGACGGTATGGTGAACGGTTTGCCGAGTCCGCCCCGTTCGAGGAACTCGGTGCGTGATTTGATCACTTCATCCTCCGCCTCGTTGAAAAGGCGCTGGGCATTGTAGAACGAATTGAAATAAGAGACGGTGTTGACGTACCCGCTCACCGCTACGTCAGCGACAGGATTCCAGACCGCACATCCGGAAAGGAACGTAGCGGCAAGGAACAGAACGATATAGGAGTGATGTTTCATCGGCATTTCCTTCCCAAAATAGAGAAACGTTCACTGCAATTCAATGTTAAACTTCCCCGCGGCAGATGGTGTCCAACAAGCATCCTCACCAACGAACGGATCAATCACTCATTACAGCGAGGTAGTCATGAACACACGCATCATCCGCATCACGCTGCTGACCGTCCTGTCGGCACTCCTGCTCGGTGCACAACCCGGTCCCGGTCCGGAACGCGAACGCCGTCCCGGCATGCACGACAAACTGAACCTGACCGATGCTCAGAAGGAGCAGTTCGAGAAGATCTCCTTCGACATGAAGAAGAAGCAGATCGAGATCCGTGCGAAACTCGAGACCGCACGGCTGGAACTCCGCCGCCTGATCGGCGCCGACAGCTTCGACAAGTCCGCCGTGGAGAAGAAACTGACGGAGATCGCCGGACTCGAGGTCCAGATGAAGATGAACCATTTCACCACCTGGTCCGAGAAGAACAAGGCACTCACCCCGGAACAGCAGAAGGTCTGGAAGAACACCCTGAAGGAACAGGGTGCCAAACGCCGTCAGCGTCCCGGCCGGATGATGATGCAGCGCGAGATGATGGACCATGACGGTCCGATGAAGATGGAACGACGCATCGAGAAGAAGATCATCAACGAGTGACCGGAAATTCGGTTGTGCGTATGGAACGCCGGGTCTGCTGAGGCAGATACCGGCGTTCTTCATTTTAGAGCGGTAGCAAGGAGCGGATTCAGTTCCCTTTGCGTGCGGGAATGGTGGGCCGGATATCGATCTCGCTGACATTCACACGGTCCGGCATGGTCAGTGCGAAGAGCACGGTGCCGGCAACATCGGCCGGCTGGATGATGGTGGGGTCGTTCCGTTCCTTGTTGGCGAAGCCGGTGTTGACCGACCCCGGGGCAACGGTCACGACGCGGATGTTGTCGTCGCGCACCTCCAGCATGAGCGAGCGCGAGAATCCGATGAGTCCCCATTTGGTGGCGGAGTAGACCGAGCCTCCCGCCAGCGAGTTCTTCCCCGCCAGCGAGGCGACATTGACGATCATCCCGCGCTTCTTCGCCCGCATCACCGGCAGCACGGCACGGCTGCAGAGGAAGACCCCTTTCAGATTCACATTCATCATCGCATCGTATTCATCGGTCGTCGTCTGCTCCACCGACGTGAATGTCGCAACACCGGCATTGTTGATCAGCACATCGATCGTACCGAACCGGCGTTTCGTTTCCAGCACGAGGGCGGAGACGGAATGTTCAGAGGTGACATCGGCAGGAATGGCAGCGGCGGTACCGCCGGCAGCGATGATCCCCCGTTCCACTTCAACCAGCAATTCGGCATTCCGCGCCGTCAGGACGACCTTCGCACCTTCCGCTGCCAGCAGTTCCGCAACGGCGCGTCCGATCCCCTTGCTCGCACCGGTGACCAGTGCCACGGTATCCTTCAATGATGCGCTCACAGGTCCCCTTCCACCGGACGGAGCAGGATCTCATCGGTCGTCATCCGCTGCGGCTGACAATAGACCGAGACGACCGCATCCGCCACATCTTCCGGCTGCATCATCTTGCTGTGATACTTCTTCCGCGTCGGCTTCTCCCACATATCCGTATCGACTGCGCCCGGCAGAATGTCCACCACGCGGATCCCCTTCTTGCGGACCTCGGCGCGGAGACTGCGGGACATGGCGAGCGTACCGGCTTTGGAGGCTGCGTACACGGAAGAGTTGGTGAAGGTCGCCACCGCGGTCACCGAATGGATATTGAAGATATGGCCCTTCTTCTGTTTCAGCATGGCGGTCAGGACCGCTTTCGTGGCCAGGAAGTACCCGCGGAGGTTCGTCGCCATGATCTGGTCGAACTCCTTCACGGTGGTCTTCTCGAACGATTCAAAGACGGTGACGCCGGCATTGTTCACCAGCACATCGACGCCGCCGAACTTCTTGGTGATGGTCGCCATCGCCGTGCGGACACTCGTTTCGGAAGTGACATCGCAGACCAGCGGCAGTGCGGCACCCCCCTGGTCGATGATCTTCCCGGCATTGATCTCCAGCTGGGAACGGTTGCGTCCGCTGAGGACCACTTTGCAGCCGATCACGGCGAAGGCGTTCGCCACCGCGAGACCGATCCCTTTCGTCGCTCCGGTCACCCAGGCGACCGGGATGTTGTTCTTTTCAAGTTCGATCACAGGTCAGTTCGTATCAGGATAGTTTGTTCGTAATGAGCGTCAGGAATTCCGTCCGCGTTTTGATGTTGTTCTGGAACACCCCCAGCATGGCGCTGGTGGTGGCGAGCGAATGCTGTTTCTCCACGCCGCGCATCATCATGCACATGTGCTTCCCTTCGCACACCACGGCCACCCCTTCGGGATTCAGCACGTCGTAGAGCGTGTTGGCGATCTGGCGGGTCATCCGCTCCTGCACCTGCAGCCGCCGTGCGAACATATCGACCAGCCGCGGGATCTTGCTCAGACCGACGATCTTCCCGTTCGGGATATACGCGATATGGATCTTGCCGTAGAACGGCAGCAGATGGTGCTCGCACATGGAGAAGTAATCGATATCCTTCACGATCACCATCTCCTTGTAGTCCTCCTTGAAGATGGCGCCGTTCAGCAGCGTCTTGATATCATCGCGGTACCCCTTGGTCAGGAACTGCAGCGATTTCGAGACGCGGTGCGGCGTCTTCAGCAAGCCTTCCCGTTTGGGGTCCTCACCGATGAGATTCAGCTGCTGCCGGACGATCTTCTCAAGGGCG
>JABWAK010000192.1 GCA_013361065.1 Bacteroidota bacterium | reverse complement strand
GGCGGATGCACCGGTGACCGTGCTTGGAACTTCCGACATAGGCATCCGGCTGTTGGTGAACGGGACAGAAAAGGTCATCACACCACTGGGCAAGGGACAATACATCTGGCCGCGGCTTTCACCGGACGGGAAGAGGATCGTTGCCGTCGAAATGGACCGCGGGGCGTTCATTGCGGATATCAATGGAGCGAATGCAGTATCGATCGGCCGGGTCAATGCACCGCAATGGACCCGCAGCGGGGGATGGGTCATCGGGATGGATGACCGGGATGACGGTCACTCGGTGACCGGCTCCGAGATCGTCGCAGTCTCTGCGGATGGCACCCGGCGTGTCTTATTGACCGATTCAAAGAATGTCCATGAGATGTTCCCCGCCGTTTCACCGGCGGAGGATGTCATTGTTGCTGTGACCGTGGACGGAACAGTGCTGAAGCTGACCTATGAGGAGGGCCGATAACATGAAATGGAATCTGCTCCTACTGATCACAGCGCTCACTGTCGCCTCCGCACAACCCCAGACCATGAACGGGATCAAGATCTGTATCGATCCCGGACACGGCGGCGCCAACGCCGCCAACGACCGCCGCATCGAACCGGATCCGGGGAATGTCTTCTGGGAATCGGAAGGGAACTTCCGCAAAGCATTGTGGCTGCGTCCTATGCTGCAGGGTAGAGGGGCCACGGTCTATCTCACCCGTGAAACGAACACCTATCCGGATGACAATCTTGAACCGTCGCTGTCGGCCCGTGTGGCATTCGCCAACGACCGGAACGTCCACTACTTCCATTCCATCCACAGCAACGCGACCGGCGGGACGAACACGTCCACCAACCGGACGATGGTTCTCATCCGTGAGAAGCGTCCCGGCGGTATCTCCAGCGGTTCCGGGGACGGTCTGGGCATCCCCGAATATCCTGAATCCAAAACACTCGCTGACCTGGTGGGACCGAACATCGTTTCCAAACTCCGCACGACCGGGACGACCACCTATCTGGACTGGACTTTCTACGGCGGTACGAACGGCGGATTCTCTCTCGGAGTACTCCGCGGGCTGACCATGCCGGGGGATCTTTCCGAAGGTTCGTTCCATGATTATTCACCGGAGACGCGGCGGCTGCTCAATAATGATTACCGGAAGATGGAAGCGTATGGTCTTGCGAACGCTTTTGTGGAGTTCCTGCAGGTTCCATACGATACGTTAGGGATCATCGCCGGAACGCAGAAGAACGGCACGACACCCATCAATAACATCGTGGTCCGTCTGATGCCGCTCAACAAGGTCTACAACGGTGATGCGTTCAATAACGGATTCTTCCTGTTCGATTCGCTTCCGGCCGGGTCGTACAAACTGATCTATGAAACGCCGGGGTATGCCAAGGATTCCGTCCTTGTCACGATCAATGCGACCACGCGTCTTGCGACGGTCACGCCGAAGAGCGCTGCGACCGGTGTGGCACGGACAACACCGGTGGTCTTCACCTTCATTCGGCCGATGGACACTGCGTACGTCCGCAGCGTCTTCACCCTGACGCCGTCCGTTCCCGGCACTATTACATGGAATCCCGGCAACACCGTCATGACGTTCACACCGGCAGCACCGCTGGCATTCAAGACCAGCTATACCGCATCATTGGCGGGGATGGGCAATACACTCCAGCCGACCGTGTTCGTGGATAATAAGACGATCAGCAGCAATGTCGCAGCGAAAGCACTCTCCACGACCTTCCAGACCGTCTCACTGCCGCCGTATGTTACACTGACCCAGCCGGCTCCGAACGATACGAACTTCTCCGTATCCCAGACTGTCGGACTTCGGTTCTCGGAAACAATGGATACCGCCAGCGTCCGCGCCGCATTCCAGATCGTTCCTGCATTGTCCGGTTCGTTCACCTGGACCAGTTCCGGGATGCCGACCAATACACTCATCTGGAAACCGCTGACCGGCACGCTGGCGTATCAGACGCAGTATACCGTCACGATCGGCAACACCGCAAAGTCGATCCTGAATATGCCGGTGGACGGTAATAAGGATTCGGTCGGCGGTGATCCGTTCGTGCTGACGTTCCGCACGCAGCGGCAGCCGGTCTCCGTACCGGGTGAGACCGTTGTACCGGCAGAGTTCGCTCTGCATCAGAACTTCCCGAATCCTTTCAATCCTTCAACCACCATCCGCTTCGCCGTGCCGGCCGACGGACATGTCCGTCTGGATGTGACCGATATGCTCGGCAGGACCGTAGCGCGTCTGGTGGACGGAGAAGTGACGGCAGGGGAATATAACGTGCAGTGGGATGCTTCCGCTGCGTCGAGCGGCACCTATTTCTATACGATCAGGGCAGGGAATCACACCGCGGTACGACGGATGGTGCTCATCCGCTGACCGTGCGCCATCAGAGGTGAACATCAGACCAGAACCCGGGAGGAAAGCATGCTGCGAGAATCGGTAATGAAGTCGGCATTGACGCACGAGACAGGATTCCGGTGGCGCGGCGGGGAGATCTCGCGCATCGAAGGATTCAGCGACAATGTCTTCGGCTTCGCGCTGACGCTGCTGGTGGTCTCGCTCGAGGTGCCGCGCACTTTCATCGATCTGCAGTCCACGCTCCGGGGATTCATCGGTTTCACCTTCGCCTTTGCGCTCTTCTTCTTGTTCTGGTACGAGCATTATAAGTTCTTCCGCCGGTACGGATTGAATGATTCGGTGATGCTCTGGCTGAATGCCGTATTCCTCTTCGTCATCCTCTTTTTCGTCTATCCGCTGAAGTTCCTCATCTCCGTGCTCTCGCGGATCTTCTCCGGTCAGTCCCTGACCGTGACCGGGAGCGACGGTGTACCGATCCCGATGATCGATCCGCAGCAGATGGTCACGCTGATGGTCATCTACGGCATCGGTTCCTTCCTCATCTTCGGCCTTCTGACGGTGATGTACCGGTACGCTTGGTCACAACGTGACGCACTTGGACTGAGCGAAACAGAACGGATCATCACCCGGGGGAGTATCCGCTCCCATACGGCGAGCCTTCTCATCGCCTTGCTCTCCATTGCGATCGCCGTCATCGGCGGTCCTTCCTATACAGGCTGGGCGGGATACACCTATTGTCTCATCGGACCGGTGCAGGCGGTGCTGGGATACCGCAACGGAAAGGCAATGACCGCAGCGCTGGGATCGAGCGCCGATGCATGAAGAACCATTTTTACTTCTCCCCGTTTTTTCGTATTTTTGTCCACTGTTCTCGTAGTTCAACTGGATAGAACCGGGGTTTCCTAAACCTCTAATCGCAGTTCGAGTCTGCGCGAGAACACGAACTGCAGCCCATCGTTCCCGCACCATGATGCGGGAATGCTTTTTTCAACTCCATCATCCGTTCCACCATGCGTTTATCCCAAGGTTTCTTCCCCACCGTCAAAGAGGTCCCGTCGGACGCCGTCATTCCCAGTCACCAATTGATGCTCCGTGCCGGCCTCATGCGGCAGCTCGCGGCGGGGGTCTTCTCGTTCCTCCCGATCGGCTATGCCGTGATGAAGAAGGTCATGACCATCATCCGACAGGAGATGGATGCCATCGGCGGACAGGAGTTCCATCTGCCCGCGCTGAATCCGATCGAATTGTGGGAGGAGACGGACCGGGTGAAGGCGTTCGGCGATATCATGTTCCATGTGAAGAACAGGCCGATGGTCCTCGCTCCGACCCATGAGGAAGTGATCACGCATATCGCCAAGGACCATGTGAAGTCCTACAAAGCGATGCCGCAGATCTGGTACCAGATCCAGACGAAGTTCCGCAATGAGCCCCGGCCGAAGTCCGGTGTGCTGCGGGGACGCCAGTTCACCATGAAGGATGCGTACAGCATGGATGCCACCTGGCAGGGACTGGACAAGAGCTACGAGCTGCACCGCGAAGCATATAAGAAGATCTACACGCGCTGCGGTCTGACGTTCCACATCGTCGGCGCGTCCAGCGGCGCGATGGGCGGCAGCGGTTCGCAGGAGTTCATGGTGGAATCGAATGCCGGTGAGGACAATCTCGCCGTCTGTTCCGAGACCGGTTATGCGGCGAATGTCGAGATAGCGACGTCGCTGATGCCGAATGCCGGCAGGGTGGAAGCGAACGAACCTCTGAAGGAAGTGCATACGCCCAATTGCCGTTCGATCGACGAGGTCGCTGCGTTCCTGTCGATGCCGGTCGGACGCTGCGCCAAATCGCTCATATTCATGAACGGCACGCAGCCGGTGCTGGTGCTGATGCTCGGCAACGATCAGCTGAACGAGACCAAACTGCAGGCGGTGTTCGGTCAGGAGATCCGTCCGGCGCAGACGGAGGAACTGCTGCAGCTGACCGGCGCGGATGCCGGTTCCATCGGACCGGTCGGTCTGGAAGGGAAGTTCACCATCGTGGCGGACAAGCGTCTGGAAGAGGCGAACGGACTCGTCTGCGGTGCGAACAAGAATGATTACCATCTGATGAATCTCGACCTGAAACGTGATGTGAAGGTGCAGGCCTACTATGACTTCCGGATGGTGGAGGAAGGCGAGCCGACACCGGACGGGAAAGGGAAGCTCCGGATCGTGAAGGGGATCGAGGTCGGGCATATCTTCAAGCTCGGGACGAAGTATTCGGTATCGATGAAAGCGAACTTCCTGGATGAACAGGGGAAGGAAAATCCCATCATCATGGGAAGCTACGGTATCGGCGTGGAGCGCATCATCGCCTGCCATATCGAGCAGCATCATGACGAGTTCGGCATCAAATGGCAGAAGAGCATCGCGCCGTACGACGTGCATCTCATCTGCGTCAATATGAACTCCGAAGCGGTCGTGAAACGGTCCGAAGCGCTCTACGCGGAACTGACCGCAGCGGGGATCTCCGTCCTGTTCGATGACCGGACGGATGCCAGTGCTGGATTCAAATTCAAGGATGCAGACCTTCTCGGCATGCCGCTTCAGGTGATCGTCGGTGAGAAGAACCTGAAGAATAATGAGATCGAGATGAAGGACCGTTCGGCGGGCAAGCGGTGGAATGTTGCCGCGGATGTCGCAGCCGCAGAAGCGATCGCGTTCGTTCGGAGCTGATCACGGGGCACGCATGAAGGAGCAGCGGTTCATCGTCGGCGGAGTATGGAAGTCCGGGAAGGTCACGCTCCCGGTCAACTCGCCGTACACCGGTGAACCGGTCGCGTTCGTTCATCAGGCTGGGGATGAGGATATCGCCGGTGCAATCATTGCCGCCCGTGAAGCATTCGCTGTCACGTCCGGCTCGGCCTCGCATGAACGTGCGGCCATCCTGCGCACCGTAGCGGACACCATCCGGCAACGGAAAGAAGAGTTCGCCTCGACCATCTGTGCGGAATCCGGCAAGCCGATCACTGCAGCCCGGGCGGAAGTGGACAGGGCAGTCTCCACGTTCACCGTGGCTTCAGAAGAAGCGTCACGGATGAACGGAGAAGTGGTCCCGCTGGATATCACGCCGGCAGGGCGGGGAAGGAAGGGGATCGTGGAACGGTTCCCGCTCGGTATCATCCTCTGCATCACGCCGTTCAATTTCCCGCTGAATCTTGTCGCCCATAAGCTCGCTCCGGCCATTGCCGCCGGGAATACGTTCATCCTGAAACCTGCACCGCAGACGCCTCTGACGGCGCTGCTGCTTGGCGAGGTGCTGCTCTCTTCCGGACTCACACCGGGCGCGGTCTCTGTGCTTCCGTGCAGCAATGCAGCGGCACAATCGATGGTGGAACATCCCGGTATTGCCATGGTCAGTTTCACCGGCAGCGCCCGGGTCGGATGGGCGCTTAAAGGACTGGCCGGTAAGAAAAAAGTAGCGCTCGAACTCGGCGGCAATGCAGCCGCCGTGATCATGCCGGATGCCGATCTGCCGGCGGCTGCTGCGCGGTGCGCGGCCGGAGCGTTCGGATATGCCGGCCAGGTCTGCATCAAGGTGCAGCGGATCCTCGTCCATCGTTCCGTCGCGGCCCGGTTCGAATCGCTCCTTACGGACGCCGCTGCGGCCCTGCCGGTCGGTG
>JABWAK010000029.1 GCA_013361065.1 Bacteroidota bacterium | reverse complement strand
TTCTCTTCCGTCAACCGCCTTGATATACTAACGATACCAACGGCAAGAGCGAATGCTTTTTTGTACAATATCTCATCCTTCGTCAGCACAATATCATTCCCCGCTTAGTGATGATTGTTCATTGTTCATTGTCAATGAACCGTTTGGTAATGTCAGAATACGCGTCGATGCGCCGGTCGCGCAGGAACGGCCAGTGGACGCGGGTGCTGTTGGAGCGCGCAAGATCCACCGGGACGACATTCACTTCTTCTTTGTCGTGCGACGCTTTGAAGAGGAGTTCACCCTGGTTGCCGGCCACGAATGACCCGCCCCAGAACGTCTGGTTCCCTTCGTGTCCCACCCGGTTCACTGCCACCACCGGGATGCCGTTCGCTACGGCGTGGGCACGCTGGATGGTCTCCCAGGCGCCGTGCTGCACGGCGTTCACCGCCGGGTCCTCACCGTCCGCCCAGCCGATGGCGGTGGGATAGAAGAGGAGCTGTGCGCCGGCAAGCGCGGTGAGCCGCGCCGCTTCCGGGTACCACTGGTCCCAGCAGATCAGTACACCGATGCGCCCATACCGCGTATCGAAGCATTTGAAGCCGAGGTCGCCGGGGGTGAAATAGAACTTCTCATAATAGGCCGGATCGTCGGGGATGTGCATCTTGCGGTACTTGCCCAGATAGGTCCCGTCCGCATCGATCACCGCCGCCGTGTTGTGATAGAGTCCTTCGGCCCGCTTCTCGAACAGCGAGGCGATGATGACCACGCCGAGCTCTTTGGCGAGCGGTCGCAGGATGTCCGTCGAAGGACCGGGGATCGGTTCGGCCAGTCCGAACGGCGCATAATCCTCTTTGTCGCAGAAGTACAGTGAGGTGAAGAGTTCCTGCAGGCAGACGATGTTCGCGCCGTTCGCCGCTGCGGTGCGGATGCCGGCGACGGCCTTTGCCATATTCGCCTCAGTATCGGCGCTGCAGGCGTTCTGCACAAGGCCGATGCGGACCGTGGTATGTGTGCTCATAGGTTCTGTGTTCTGACGGATTGGGTGAGGAGGTACTGTTTGAGGATCTTGTTGAGCGATTCCTTCAGCACCGGTTTGGCGATGACCATGTCCGCGTTGGTGAAGGTGTGACGGTCGTTGATCAGATGATAGTGGTGTCCGGAGATGAGCACGCAGAAGAGCGACGGCTTCATCTTTTTCACGATATCGACGATGCCGATGCCCTTGATGCCGGGGAGCAGATAGTCGCAGATCAGGATGTCCACCGACTCGTTCTTCACGGTCTCGATGGCGCCGTGCTCATTCACCGCCACGAACACCCGGTGACCGGCATGCTGCAGCGTCTCTTTGAAGAAAAGGGAGAGGGGGATGTCGTCATCCACCACCAGGAATGTCAGCGGTCCGCCGGCGGCATCGCTGCTCATGGGGCGGGTTCCGTGTTCCGGCGGTGTTCCGCGCCGCGCCGGACGATGGCGTGAAGCATCTCCTGGGTGACGGGCTTCCCTACCACCTCGTTCGCACCGACGAGCACCTTGTAATTCTCGAAGCTCGTGTTATAGTAACCGGAGATGAGCACGCAGTAGATGGAGGCGTCCGCAGCCTTCACATCCTTGATGATGTCCGAACCGTCCGCTCCGGGAAGGATCAGATCGCAGATGCCGAGATCGATCCGCTCCGCCGCAAGGATCTCCCGCGCCTTCTCGAGCGTCGCCGCCGGGAATACGCGGTGTCCTGCTGACGTGAGCACCTTGGTGATGAAGAGCATCACCGACGGGTCGTCATCCACAACCAGGATGGTGAGCGGTGTCGGTTCCATGAGGATCGGTCAGGCCTTTCCGAAACAGATGGTGGCGTTGGTGCCGCCGAATCCGAAGCCGTTGGAGAGTGCGTACCGGATCTGCTGCGTCCGCGCCGTGTTCGGCACGTAGTCCAGGTCGCACTCGGGATCGGGATTCTCCAGATTGATGGTGGGAGGGATGATCCCCTCCTTCAGCGCCATGATGGTGAGCGCCGCTTCCACGGCACCGGCGGCGCCGAGCAGGTGTCCGTGCATCGATTTGGTCGAACTTACCAGGAGTTTCTTCGCATGGTCGCCGAAGAGCCGTTTGATGGCCTTCGTTTCGGCGATATCGCCCAGTCCGGTCGAGGTACCATGCGCATTCACATAGTCGATATCCTGCGGCGTGAGCCCGGCGGCGGAGACTGCCAGTTTCATGGCGCGCATCGCACCATCGCCGTCATCCGGCGGTGCGGTGAAGTGGAATGCATCGGCGGTCATGCCGACGCCGAGGATGCGGGCGTAGATCTTCGCTCCACGCCGCTTTGCATGCTCCTCCTCTTCGATGACGAACGCACCGGCGCCTTCGCCGAGCACGAATCCGTCACGGTCCTTGTCGAACGGACGGGAGGCGCGCTGCGGCTCATCGTTCCGCTTGCTCATGGCGCGCGCCGAACAGAACCCGGCCACGCCGATCTCGGTGATGGATGCTTCCGCTCCGCCCACGATCATCGCATCCACCTCGCCCCGCCGGATGGCATGGAATCCGTCCGCAATGGCATGGTTGCTGGTCGCGCAGGCGGAGACCACGCCGTAGTTGAGTCCTTTGGCGCCGATCCGGATGGCGAGCAGACCGGAGATCATATTGATGATGACCGAAGGGATGAAGAACGGAGAGACCTGTTTCTGTCCGCCCGCCTCCAGTTTCAGGGAGGTATGGCTGATGCCGATCAGTCCGCCCACGCCCGAGCCGATGATGATGCCGACCCGTTCCGCATTCTCCGGCGTGATGACCAGACCGGAGTCCGCGATCGCGTCGACGCCGGCCCCGATGCCGAACTGCACGCA
Organism: Bacteroidota bacterium; assembly: GCA_013361065.1. Classification (GTDB taxonomy): domain Bacteria; phylum Bacteroidota; class Ignavibacteria; order UBA10030; family UBA8401; genus UBA8401. The sequence continues at coordinate 24,298 of JABWAK010000029.1, read as the reverse complement.
GAGGTCCCAGCGGGAGACCTCTTTCGGGTCGAAATACCGCTTCGGGTCGAATCCTTTGACCTCGGCGGCGATCTGGGTGGTGAACCGTTCCTTTTCGAATTTGGTGATATAGCCGACCCCGGAGGTGCCGGCAACCGCGTTCTTCCACGATTCCTGCACGGACAGTCCGAGGGGAGAGATCAGACCCATTCCGGTAACGACGACATTGCGCATACGTGAACCCTGTGTGTTTTGTGAATGAAGATACGGAAATTTTAGAAGCTGAACAACAAAAGGGACCGGCACCGTTCCCGGAGCAACGGGAAGGCACACGGCCCCTGTTTACGGTGTTCGGCCCCAATTTGTGTCATTACGGATCGCGGTCCTCCGTAATGTCGGTGAACGAACTATTGCTGGATATACTCTATGATATACACGACACCGGCCGCACCGTCTCCCCCCAGCCTGTCCGTTGCCGTTGATGCGTGTCCGCCGCCTCCGCCGCTGCCGTACGCGTCACCGGGGGAGCCGGCGCTGTTGGATCCGGACCCGGCACCTCCACCGCCAAAATACGATCCGCCTCCCGATCCGCCGACACCGTTGTTGGTGCTGAAGATGATCCCTCTCCCTCCGCTGCCGCCGGTCACGTTCAGATCCCCGCCGGTCGCCGTACCTCCCGCGCCGCCCGCTGCGTTCACCCCCACGGTCGTCGAGGTGACCGTTCCGCCGACCGCTCCGCCGTTCGCCGTGAGCAATGCGCCGAAAGAGGAAGCATTCCCGGCCGCAGCCGAAACAGCACCGACGGTCACGGATTGTGATGCGCCGATGGTTGCAGCATCGAACAGCGCGATCGCCGTTCCGCCCGCTCCTCCGCCTCCGCCCACCGCATCGGTACCGGTGGCATCACCCCCTGCGCCTCCTCCGCCGACACAGATCACCAGGCAGCTCGCCATGTTCGCTGTTGGCGTGTAGGTCCCGTTCGCTGTGAACACCTGTGTGACAACACTGGTGATCTTCGGTACTCCCCAGCTTCCGTCCCCCCGCCAGAAGGTCGTTGCCGAAGCGCCGCTGCCGCCGGCAAGATTGCCGACCGGAAGGTTGCCGGTGATGTCCGCGGCGAGATCCACCGGACCGAAGGTCGGCGCACCGGCAGCATTGCCGTGCAGTACCGTTGTGGCGGTCCCCGCACCGATGGTGGAAGGAGCGCCGCCGGCACCGCCGCCGATCATCAGGGCATTCGCCGACAGCACGGTGGAGGAAGCAGCAGCGGACGCTGAACTGAAGTACGGGATCCCGCCGGAAGTGACCGATGCGATGGAATAGTACGAGGTCCACCCGCTGCCGTTGTAGATGTTGAGCTCATTGGTGCTCGTATTATAGATCATCAATCCTGCCGCGGGCGATGCCACCGCGTTGCGCTCGGCGGTGGATAGACGCGGGATGAGCACACCGCGCTGTGTGGAACGCAGCTCCAGGATGGCGGATGCATCGGGAATGATGGAAGACTCACTGATGCCGACCCCCTGTCCCCGCAGGATGGCGGCAGTGAGCAGCAGACCGAAGAGTGTGCGATGTACGAAAGAACACGGCCGGAAGGACCGTACGGTCCCCCGGATGAACGGAACGAAAGTCATGATACCCCTCCAAAGGACGAACGATAGGAACGAACATGGGGAAGCCGGGAAGGCTGCGATGTCCGGAACGGTGTCGGTACGTTATGCCGCTGTGTTATGAAACGGCAGGAGGGTCGCGGGGCTTGGTAAGCCGGCTGGCGAAAAGGATGTGACGGATGGAACAGTCAGCAGGAACAACCCGGGTGGAACGGTGTGTATCCAGCAGAAGATGGTGCTGATCGAACGAGTGGACCGATACGGCAGTTTGTACGGACGGCGGGAAGTGTCGCTTCTTCGTCCAGAGCGGACGCTGCTTGGCCGTCGGTCCTTCCTTCCCCTGTGCGTACTGGATGTCCCCGTTGTGGAAATTGAGGCGGTCCGGCGCTGCGGCATGACCGAACAATCCGATGCTGCTGTAACTGATCAGCAGCAGATAGACGGTAAGCCGTTTGACGAGAAGGTTCATGCTATAAAATACCTCTCTCGGAGGGGAATTGCAATCACCGCCGTCCGGATCGTGTGATCCGAACGGCAGCAGCCCGGCGGTCTCATTACGGATGCGTATCGTTCATACGCGTGTAGGCAATTCCGGTGGAGTGACACGGTCCGCAGATCGCACCTTTGTCCGCAGCGGAGATGAACGCCGAACCGTCCGCATTCAATTCGGACCAGACCCAATCCCCTGCTCCTTTGTTGGACGCATTGGAGAGTTTGAACATGATGGCGTAGTAGAGTTTCGTGCCGGAGCTGTTGAAGATCTCCTTGACGATAAGCGATGAGTCGGCGAAGGAAGCTCCGCTCTTCACCTTTCCCTGTGCATCCAGCTGTTCTTTCGCTTTGGCATTGTACCATACCAGGACCTTGCCGGCGTGGGCAGCACCGCTGTTGCCCGGGATGGTATCGGTGGAGTTCTTGTAGAATGCCGCTTTGTGCGTGGACATGGTCAGCTGGTAGAGCTGTGCATCGGTCACCGTGACGCTCGTGGCGGCAGGAGGAGCCGTGGTCTCCTCATCCTTGCATCCGATAAGGATGAGCAAGGTCAGAGCGAACAAGAGAGTGGATTTCATGGTGTTCCCTTCGGTTAGTAGGAGATGAGGTGGAGTATCTACCGATAGGTCGCCGGAGGGAGAGAATCCTGACAGCGGTCAGGGAAGTTTTTTCAGGATCGTCTCTGTGAGCGCTTCGGCGGCGTTCCCGTCCGCCAGAGGATCCGGAACGGCAACGGTATGCTGGCGCAGCAACCGTTCGATGACCAGTGACTGTTCCGCATAGCGGCGGCAGGCAGCACAGAGCGAATTGTGGAACCGGAAGCGGACCGCATCCGCCAGCGATAATGGGGAGTGTAGCCGCTGCTCGGCAAGTTCCGTTGCCCGGCGACAGGGTATATCCAATATGGAAGGGACGAATTTCATTCTGTATCGAACCATTCTTTCTGCAGACATCTGCGCATGGAGAGTTTTGCGCGGTGGACGATCTGCCAATAATTGGTCGCGGAGATCCCCAGTTCCTGACAGATCGTTCCCGGGGTGATGTCCTTGAGGAACCGCATGGTCAGACAGTCATGCCACGGACCAGGGAGTTTCTTCAGACAATCGAGGAAGGCGGCGCGGAAGTTCTCATCATCGAGCAGATGTCCGTCATCATCGCTCCATGCACCGGGGGCGGCGTTGGGTCTCCAGTGTCCCTGTTCATCGAAGAATGCGGAAGGACCGTCATCGTCCAGCGGCACGGTGCGGTGCCGCATCCCGCGCCGATGATGGTCCGCGATCTTGTTGTTGAGGATGCTGAAGAGCCAGGTCTTGGGGTGGCTGTCGCTGCGGAAGGAATCCAGCCGTTCCACCGCCGCAAGGAAGGTCTCCTGCACCAGGTCCTCCGCGGTCTTCAGGTCCGAGGTACGGTGATAGGCCCACGACAACAGTTCGCCGGTATGGTCCTTCACCCATCGGGTGATGCGGCTGTCCATCGAAGGGTTCATCACCCTGTGGCCGGTAATTCGATGATGAAGGTGCTTCCGCGTCCCAGCTGGCTTTCGGCGCGGATCTTCCCGCCGTGCAGCTCGATGATCTGCTTGGCGATGGAGAGTCCCAGTCCGTTGGACGATTCGTTCGCCGTGGGGCGCGGAGAGAGTTTCTGGAATTTGCCGAAGAGCTTCTTCTGGTCCTCATCGCTCAGCCCGGCACCCAGGTCCTTCACCGACAGGCGCACGATGCTGCCGGTGCGCTCCACGGAGACGTCGATCGGGGAACCGATCGGGGAGTATTTGATGGCATTGCTGATGAGGTTCTCGATGCACTGGTACAGACGGTCCTGGTCCCCCAGCACCGTGCACTCATCGCCGGAGCAGAACCGGGTGGAGATCGGCTGTTGTTTCCTCTCGGCGAGGTACCGGTTGGTGCCGATCACGTAACCGGCGAGGTCCGAGAGATTGAGCGGGGCCTTGTTCAGTGTGATCCTCCCCTGCTCCATCGCTTCCACGCTGAGGAAGTCGGTGATGAGCCGTACCATCTGTTCCGCCGAGCCGGAGATCGCCACAGCTGATTCCTTCACGGCGTCCGGCGTGAACTCCTCCTCGCGCAGCAGGTGCGACATGCCGACGATGGTGGTGAGCGGATTCTTCAGGTCGTGCGCCACGATGTTCACAAGGTCGCTCTTGAACCGGTTCGCCTGCTCTGCACGCTCCTTCTCGATCTGCAGGTTGTGGGTCCGTTCATCCACCAGCTGTGTCAGTTCCTGTTCGCGCTGCTTCAGGCTGCGGATGCGGTAACGGTATGCGGAGAATGCTCCGCCGGTGATCACCAGCAGTATGGAGATACCGAACCAGGAGGTCTGATAGAAATGGGGCTGCTGGGTGACGGTGATCGACGCGCCGTCATAGTTCCAGACGCCGTCGTTATTGGAGGCGATGACGCGGAAGGTGTACGTGCCCGGTGCGATGTTCGTGTAGGAGACCGAGCGGCTGTTCCCGCCGTCGATCCATCCCTGGTCGTGTCCCTCCATCATATACTTGAACTTCACGAGCTCCGGTGCGAGCAGGCTCAGTGCGCTGAAATTGATGGTGACGCGGTTCGCCCCGGCGGCCAGTTCCACGGCGGACTGCACGATGTCGGCCGGCGTTCCGTCCGCCGTCACCTGTTCGATGAAGACCGGCGGAATGATAGTGTTGGTGGGAAGTTTCTGCGGCGAGACGATGGTGACCCCCTTCATCGTCGGGAACCAGATGGTGCCATTGCGCATCTTCCATCCGGCCGGTTGTCCGCCGCCGTTGCATTCGCTGCTGCCCATCCCGTCCACGATACCGTACAAGGTGAAATCGGTCGTCGCGATGACGCCGTCGGCGATCCCTTTCAACTCCGATTTGCTCACCCGGAAGATCCCTTTGTTGCACGTGAGCCAGAGGTACCCGAGATCGTCCTCCTGGATCTCGTGGACCGCGATCGCATCGTACCCTTCCGCTTTCCCGTACTGGGTCACCTGGTCCCCGCGGAAACGGCGGAGCGCTCCTTTGTCCGTGCCGACCCACACCACGCTGTCCGCATCGATGTATATCTCGCGCAGCTCCTCGTTCGCCAGCAGACCGTTGTGCGGGAACATCTCCCAGTCATCCCCCGCTTTGGTCCGTGACATGATCGCGATACCGCTGTCCGTGCCGAACCAGAGCGATCCGTCCGGATGTTCGGTGATGGTGCGGACGGAATTGTGGGGCAGGCCCTCCTCGGTGGTGATGTGACGGACGCGTTCCCGCGAGACTGCGTACGCTCCGTTGTTCTGTGTACCGAACCAGATGGTGTTGTCGCTCGTGCGTGTGACCGAGTAGATGAGTTTGGCGGTGATGGGGGCGAACCGCCGGAAGGCGTGCGGAGGCCGGGACGGTGAACGGAAGACGCCGTCCGATGTGCCGACCCAGAGCGAACCGTTGCCGTCATCGACGACGGTGCGGACGATGTTGCTGAGCGGCGTGGTGCCGACCGTGTACGTCCGCGCGGTCCCGTTGTCCCATGCGGTGATCCCGCCGCCGTTGGTGCCGATCCACTGCACGCCGCGGCCGTCCTCGTACACCGTCCAGAGGAAGTTGTTGCTGATCCCTTCCTTCTTGGTGAGTGCGGTGAAGCGCGAGTCGCGGAGACGGTTCAATCCGCCGCCGCCCGTGCCGATCCAGAGCGATCCTTCGCGGTCCTGGCAGAGCGCCCAGATGACGTCGGTCGTGAGTCCATCCACGCTTGTGAGCGTTTCGAACCGTCCGTTGAGATAGCGCGAGAGTCCGCCGCCGCTGCTGCCGATCCAAACGCTGCCGTTCCGGTCCTCAAAGAGGATACGAATGACGTTGCTGGGCAGACCATCCTTGGTGGAGAAGGTAGAGAAGACGCCGTTGCGGTACCGGGTGATGCCGCCCCCGCCGGTGCCGATCCAGATGTTCCCGAACCGGTCCTCGATGATGGAGCGGACGACATTGTGCTGCAGGAATCCGGAGGTGGTGTCGATCTGTTCCACGAACGATGCGGTCTTCCGCCGGGCTCCTTTCTCCGTGCCGATCCAGATCTCGCCGTCCTCCGTCTCGGTGATGCTCCAGACGGCGGAGTTCACCACATCGAATTCGATGGAGCGGTTCTGGAAGAGGGCGCCGTTGTAGGAGAAGAGGCCGGATTGGGTGCCGAAGAGCAGTGTACCGTCCCGCAGTTCGGTGACGGCACTGATGGTGCGCTGGGGAAGTCCGGCATCGAGCGGGATCTTCGAGAAGACGCCGTTGGAGTAGGTGAAGAGTCCGCCAGTGGTGCCGATCCACATCCTTCCCTGCGAGTCCTGATAGAGACTCCGGGGCTGGACGTTGCCGAGCACTGATTCATAGTTGCGGAAGGTGACACCGTCGAAGCGGTAGAGTTCTGCGTACGTGGCGAGCCACAGATAACCGTCGGCGGATTGTGCCAGGGCGATGATGGAGTTGTGCTTCAGCCCCTGCACTTCCTGCCAGGTGTCGAGTCGGTACTGGGTGATACGTTTTGCAGTGGAAAGTCCCAACGGCTGCTGCGCCCCCGCAACACCGCTGATCAGGATCAACAGAACAAGAACGACGTACACGCGATTCCCCTTGAATGCGATGATTGGGGCAAGTATAGAGAATTCCTCAGTGAGAAACAATGCGCGCGGATACAATCCGCCGGCGGGAAAGGAATGCGTTTACAACCGTTGCTGCAGCCAGGCGCCCAGATCGGCAAGGCATTGCTGATCGATCTGATGTGCCATCGGGTATTCGCGGTAGGTGACCTGTGCGTTCGACGCATCGAACAGGGAATGGGTGCGGCGCGCTTCGGCGACCGGAATCACCGGGTCGTGGATGCCGTGGGAGATGAAGATATGCAGATTCCCGATCTCCTGCAGGCGGTAGTCCGGTTCGAGCTGCTGCGGTGCGAATCCGCTCAGCGCGGCGATGCCCCGGCAGAGTCCCGGCTGCGTCAGCGCGACCGCATAGCTCATGATCGCACCCATGCTGAAGCCGAGCAGGAACAACCGTTCCGCGTCCACGCCGCGGATGTACGAGAGGATCGCTTCCTGACTGCTCCGGAATCCGTCCATATCGACCGTGCCGTCCTCGAACAGATCGAACCACGCATAGCCGCCCCATTCGTATTCGAACGGTGCACGGAGGGAGTGGATCTCCAGCTGCGGATCGAGGTACTGCCGCAGACCGAACAGATCGTGCTCGTCCGCCCCGCGTCCGTGCAGCATGATGAGTGCCGTGCGCGGTGCACGCGGATGGTCCGGGATATGTCGGAGAGCGGTGAGCATGGCTATGGTCCTTGGTGTCGGAGGATCGGTCAGAAGATGGACGATCCCAGTTTCGTGGTGAGCAGTTCCAGCGCTTTCATCCCCATCACGGAGTTCCCTTTCGCATTCAGGCGCGGACTCCAGGTGGCGACCGCATACCGGTGCGGATGGAGCGCCACGATGCCGCCGCCGACGCCGCTCTTGCCCGGCAGTCCGACGGTGAAGGAGAACTCCCCCGCTTCATCATAGAATCCGCAGGTCTGCATCACGGCGTTCAGACGTTTCGTCTGGCTCTTGGTGAGCACGGCATCGGTGCTGCCGGGACGTGTACCGTGGTTGGCGAAGAGCAGGAACGCCGTGGCGAGGTCCCGGCACGACATCTCGATGGAACACATATGGAAGTACAGGTCCAGCACATCGCTCACATCATGCTGGATGTTGCCGAACGATTTCAGGAAGTTCGCGAGCGCGATGTTCCGGAAGCCGAACTCCTTTTCCGATGCCGCGACCCGCTCGTTGAATCCGATCCGTTTGTTCTGCGCCAGCTGCCGCACGAAGGCGAGGAGTTCCTGCTTGGGACGCTTCAATTGACCGATGAGCACGTCGCACACCACCATCGCGCCGGCATTGATGAGCGGGTTGCGCGGGATGCCGCGCTCGTACTCCAGCTGCACCAGGGAGTTGAACGAACTGCCGGACGGTTCTACGCCGACGCGCTTGAAGATCTTCTCCCCGACGAGCGAGACGACGAGCGCCAGCGCGAACACTTTGGAGATACTTTGAATGGAGAACGGTTCATCGCTGTCCCCCACGGCGAAGTCATGTCCGTCCACCGTACGCAGGTGCATGCCGAAGCGCTCCGGCGGCACCGTCATCAGTTCGGGGATGTAGTTCGCCACCGCGCCGTCATGCTGCAGCGGCAGGACCTCGGTGCGGATCGATGCAAGGATGGATTGATAGTGGTGGGACATACGGCCGCCGGGTCATTTCAGGATGTTCTGGACGCCGACGCGGATCATCATCACCGCGATGGCGACCAGGAAGAGCGCTGCGACCTTGGCGAACGCTTTTGTGCCGCCCTCCCCCATCACGCGGATGACGATGTCCGAATGACGGAACATCAGCCAGACGATGATCAGGTTCAGCAGCAGCGATGCCATGGAGATCCAGTACCCGTACGCATCCACGATGATGATGATGGCGGTGAGTGCGCCGGGTCCCATCACCAGCGGGATGCCGATCGGCACGACGCCGACGGAGGAACTGGTCTCCTTCCGCTCATCGCTGGAGAAGAGCAGGTCCGTTACGCCGAGCACCAGCAGCACGATCCCTCCGCCGATGCGGAAGTCGTTCTCCGTGATGCCGAGGAAACGGAAGATCACTTTGCCGAGCACCAGGAACACGAGCGCTACCGCGGCCGAGGTCATGGTCGCTTCGATGATCAGCTTGCGGCGCGCCTTCAGCGTCATCCCCTGTGTCAGCGAGAGGAAGATCGGCACCAGACCCGGCACATCGATCGCCACGAAGAGCGGGATGAACGCCATGATGAGGTCGTTCAATATGTTCAGGACTTCTTTCATCGGAGACCCGGCGGCAGTGCCGGCCGGATCACTTTCCCTGCAGCGCCCGTTCGATGATGGCGGCGGCTTCCTTCTCCGGAACGAGGATGCGTGCGCCGGATTGACGGACCGCATCAAGGAGAGTACCTTTCCGTTCCTTCAGATAGTTCCAGATATGGTATCCCAGGCGGTACTGGTCGTTCGGTTCCTTCGTCGGAATGTCCCGGACGCTGGCATAGGCGATCGCTTCGAGTGATGCGGGGTCGGAGGGACGGACGGACGGAGGTGCAATGGTGGACATGGGAGTGTTCCGTAATGGTGACTGAATGCGGTAAGGTACGAAAATTTGGCCGAAAAGACAGGCTCGGAAACACGAACGCCTGAATTGCTTCAGGCGTCCATGTCTTCATTCATGCAGGAATACCGCTATTCCAGCAAGTCCTTGTATCCTTTGATCTCGTTCGCCGGAACGAACGCGTTCGCGGAGGTGTTGCTGCTCGCCTTCATCATATCGAAGATCATGCTGTTGGCGCCGTAGGAGAGCGATTTCACATCGTAGCCGATCATCTTCAGATAGGCACCGACGTACGCGCTGGTCTGTCCGGTGTAGCAGTACAGCACGATGGTCTTGTTCGTGGGCAGGGTCTTCATCACGCTGTCGATCTTGAACGGCTTGGTGGTCGGATCGTAGTTGTATGCGCCGTCGATGTGTCCGGGGGATTTGTAGGCAGCGTTCGGCCAGTAGTTCACGATGAAGTAATTGCTCAGATTGGTATAGAGCGAAGCTTCAGTGATGGTGATGTTGAATCCGTCCGTGAGCAGTTTCGCTGCGCGGGCTTCCAGGATCTCCTTGCCGGTCGTTTTACCGGTGGTGAGCGTCGGCATGGTGACCTTTGCCGGTTTCGCCGGGGCATCCGTGGTGACGAACTGCGTGGCGCGGACGTTGCTCGTCTTTGCCAGCCAGTACGAGGTGGCGAAGGAAGAGTCGATGGAGCTCATGCCCCACTTCAGCGAGACGATCTTGTTCGCTTCGGCGAGCGGCAGCATGGAGCGGACGATCGAGACGCCGAAAGCGGCGGTCTGTCCTGAGTAGCAGGTGACGACCACATACTTATAGTTGGAGAGCGTCAGCCCTTTGATGTGCGTATAGAGATTGGCCAGCGTGACGTTCGCGGCCCCTTTGAGATGCTTCGCGGTATAATCGGTGGCGCTGCGCAGATCGATGGTGTAGATCTTCGTCGGATCGGCAACGACCTCCGTCCGGTACGAGGAGGCGGAGATGACGAACGATGAGGCGGCGTAGAGATAATCGTTGTTGGATTCGACATACTTGACGAGTTCGGTCGCTTCGTCCACCGTGGTCGGTGTCGGTGTGACGGTCGATTCCTCCTCTTTGCAGCCTATGGCGAGGAGGGCGATCATCAGTGCTACGGAGAACAGCTGGAGCTTTTTCATGGGTCACCCCTTTTGATCGTTGTAGTGAAGGGAAGACCGGCGGCTGGGACCGCCGGCCGTCGTGTTGGTTAATTGACACCCCAACTTGCCGGAAGCTTTCCGTCCACCACGACATTCTTCGTCGCGTTGACTTCCCAGCTTTCGAGGTCGGAGTTGAACAGGTACAGTTCCTTGTTGCGGAACGTGGATCCGTCTTTGATGATGTGGCAATTGTCGTAACAGCTCTTCCCCGCCGCGACCTGCGTCCGGCTCGTCCAGCGGAGGATGTTGTGCGGCGTGGTGTACTTGTAGGTCGGCTTCGTGTCGAACTGCGCGAGCAGCGGAACGCCGTACTCCTTCCAGCTGTCGGGAGCCATCAGGGATTGGCGGACGGTCGCCAGGCGGTACGGGCGCGTTTCCGGGATCGGGTTCACGCCGATCTTGAACTTCTGGTGTGCGTGGATGCGTGCGCCTTCGCCGCCCACATGGCAGCTGCCGCAGTTGTTGTAATCCTGCGAATGGCACGTCTGGCAGTTGAACGAGGAGAGATGTGCGGTATGATAAGTATTGCTTCCGGCGATCTTCGTATGACAATCCTCGCACTGCGGAAGCTGCGGCGTTTTGTACCGCTGGTCGTACACCATGCCGTTTCCGTGCACTTCCACGCCGGAATGACAATAGAGGCAGTTGGCATTCAGCTTGGTCTTGTGCACATCCGGCAGCGTGCCGGAGGCGATGCCGAGGAATGCGTGCCCGCCGCGGCTCGTGTGGCAGGCGACGCACTGGTCGATCATGTCGGGGGTCTTGACGAACTGATGGCCCTTGAGCAATCCGCCGCCGCCCGCAGAGGGACGGTTCACGTGGCAGTCGCCACAGGTGCCGTGGCACTTCGCGCAGTTGTGGTCGTATCCTTCCTTCAGGTGGGCCGGAAGCTCATCGAAGGTCTGCACGCCGTAGCGCGAGGTCATCATCGCTTTCTGGCCCCATCCCTGGGCATGAAGACTGTTCGGCGTGACCGATTGCGACGGATGACAGGTGACGCATTTCGTCTCTGCCTGCGTCGAGGGATGACGGATGAATCCGCCGGTGTGCGCTTCTTTCTTGTCGTTGACCGTAGCATTGCCGCCATGGCACCAGGTGCACGCCTTCTCGCCGTGGGTCGATTTGGCGAACGCAGCATAGCCTTCCGGCGTCATGTAGACGCGGTCGTACGGTTCGATGTGCGGAGCTTCGCCGCTGCAGCCGCCGCTCACGGCGGCAGTGTCGGGCGAGTACACCTGTTTCAACAGCGTATAATTGGTGTGACAGGAGACGCAGCCGGTGCTGCCGGCATGTGCATTGTCGTTGTTGGAAAGTGTGCCGGGCTGGTCGGTGCAGCCGGCAGCGAGAATGGTCAGAAGGAACAGCGCAGCGGCGAATGCTGCAATGCGCGGTGATCGGTGGTTCGATGGCATGACGGCTCCGTGAACAATGGATGGTCGATTGTCAGGGGACAACGGACGGCACCACCACTGCACGGGACCGGGTTTACCGGGACGTGCCCAGCCACTTCCGCAGGGATGCCAGCATGTTGTGCATCCCGGAGATCAGCGGACCCTGCAGATCCTTCGGTATCCCGTTGAGGATCTCCTGGTGGATCTGGAGGTACCGCTCTTCGAGCCGCTGTGCAAGATCGATCCCCTTCCGGGAGAGATGCACCGTGATGCTCCGGCGGTCCTCAGTGTCGATGACGCGCTGCAGGTAGCCCCGCTTCTCCAGCGAGGAGAGGATCCGTGTGAGCCGGCTCCCGCTGAGCGTGGTCCGCTCCACCAGTGTCTTCACCGGCAGGGAGCGGTCACCGCGGAACGCGCGGATGCAGCGGAATTCGGCCACATGGATCTTGAGTGTCGCGGCGAGCCGCTCCTCCTTCTCCTGGCAGTCGGCCAGCAGCTGGAAGGTCAGTTCGGCGATCTCGGCGGCAGCGTGTGTGTGGTGTGGTGACATGGTTGTTCCTGTTAATTATTGTTAGTAGCAAGTATTGTGCCCGTTCGGTAATTACAGATCCCGCCGGTTCCGGCGCGGACCGTCCGGTCTTGTTTCCAACATTGGGAATCACCGGATCCGGGGATTCCCAATCTCACGAAAGGAGCGGCTCCTTCAGCCCCAGGATCCGGAGCATCTTGTCTGTGAGCATCTGCAGCAGCGGTTCATGATGTTCGGTGGCGCCGTACCGCTGCGCATAGTCGCGCATCGCTGCCGCCATCCCCACATCCCGTCCCGCCTGTTCGCTCAGATAGTACTTGTTGTTCATGATCTCGATGTACAGCTCCGCCGCCGTCTTGCCGGTGAACAGCTCCGGGATATGCTCGTCGCGGAAGAGCGCACAGATCGGGACGAAGATCGTCTCGTACCAATCCTTCGTTGCTTCGGCGATGCCGAACTCATGCCCCGCCCGCTCGCTGAGGTACCACTTGTGCTCCTCGATGTGCTTCAGGAACTGGTCCACATACGATGGATCGGGGATGTTCCCGAGGAACTTGTCGATGCTGAACGCGGTCTGCCGTTCGAAGGCTATCTTCTTCCGCTCCGCATCGAACAGCGCAGCATACCGTTCGCGGATGTACGTCTTGTCCTCCTCGGAATGGACATCGTTCCGCACCACGCCGCTCGTCCGCAGATCCTCGTTGATCCAGTCCATCGACTCGAAGAAGAAGTTCACATCCGCCTCCCGCATCGTGTCCGACAGCTGCGGGTGGATCTCCAGCGTCTCCGCATCCGCAAGGTACGCGATCAGTTCCGTCCGCAGTCCCACGAGCGGCACCATCCGCTTCTCGAACTTGATGAGCGTGTTGGCGAGCGAGGCATCGCCCCAGTAGATGCCGTTCGCATGCAGCTGTACGAACAGCCGCACGATGGCATCCCAGATCCGACGGCGGTTCTCGGGACGGAAGTTACGTGAATAGAGGAAGGAATCGGGCAGCACCTTGTCCACCAGCACCGTCACCGTGTGCGACACATCGTTCCGTTCGTACTGGATACCGACCGGCGTCTGCACCGGGATCGGTTCCTCCTCGCGCACCACGTACCCCGCCGGCACGAGCGTGTGGATGCCGCGCAGCAGCAGCTGTTCGTAATGGTCGATCTCCTTCCGCGAGATCCCTTCACTGATCTCCTTGATGCCGAACGAGAAGCGTCCCGCGCGGACGAAGATCACCGTATGACGCGAGATGCCCCGCTTGATGTTCAGCAGATGCACACCGTGCCCGCCCCACTCAGCGATCGGGACATGCCACGGCAGCGCACGGAGCTCCCGCTGGAAGATCGGGTCCACATGGAATTGGATGACAGGTTCGGTGAGCATCGTACCGTAAGATACCAAATTCCCTGCTGTGCGGGAAGCGGAGCGGAAGGTGCCGGAAGAGCGAACGGACCCCGGCGCAGCGCCGGAGGTCCGTTGAAGGATGGGGTCAGTGCTTCTTCCCGTACTTCACCTGCAGGTATTTGATGATGCCGGGCAGGATCGAGAGGAAGATGATGATGGCGATGACGAGTTCCAGATGATTCACGATGGCCGGGAACGCCGTGCCGAGGAAGTATCCCGCCAGCGTCATGCTCATCACCCAGCTGATGCCGCCGACCACGTTGTACGTGAGGAACTTGGTGTACGACATCTCCGCGATGCCGGCCACGACCGGAGCGAAGGTCCGCGCGAACGGCATCCAGCGGGCGGCCACGATGGTGAACGGACCGTACTTCTCGTAGAATTCCTTGGTGGCGATGAGATGTTTCTTCTTGAACAGACGCGAGTCCTCGCGGGCATACATCGCATGACCGGAACGCTTGCCGATATAGTACCCCACCGCATCACCGGTCACCGCCGCGATGATCAGCAGTATGTTGAGTTCGTAGATATTGAACAATCCTTTCGCAGCGAAGAGCCCGGCGGTGAAGAGCAGCGAATCGCCCGGCAGGAAGAATCCGATCAGCAGCCCGGTCTCCGCGAAGACGATGGCGAACAATCCCACATACCCGGCCCATGATACGAGCGCCTGGATATCGCGGAGTTTATCGAAGAATTCCTTGAGGAAGTCCATACAGCAAAGGTCCTTTGTCGTGTTCTATTATAGATGAGGCAGCAGTCCGGCGTTCAGGGCCAGCAGCAGCGCCGTACCGGCAACGATACGATAGATGATAAAAAGATACGTGGAATGATTCTTCAGATAATTGAGCAGGAACGCGATGGAAGCGTATCCCACCACTCCGGAGACGACGGTCGCGGTCAGCAGATTCACGAGGCCGATGTCGGAGGAGAGCAGCAGTTCGCGCTCCTTCACCAGTTCCAGCACGCCGGCCGCCAGCACGGACGGGAGCGAGAGCAGGAAGGAGAACCGCGCCGCCGTGGCCCGGTCCATTCCTGCGAACAATCCCCCGGTGATGGTCGTTCCTGAACGGGATGACCCCGGGATGAGCGCCACGCATTGCCAGAGTCCGACCGTCATCACTTCCTTCCAGGAGAGCTCCTCCAGCGTCACCAGCCGCTCCCCGCGTGCCGCGCGGCGCTTGGTGTACCATTCGGCCGCCATCAGCACCAATGCCAGGGCGATGAGCGAGACGCCGATCACGTACAGGGACCGGAATGTCGTTTCGATCTGTGATTTCAGCAGCAGTCCGACGATGACGATCGGCACCGTTCCGGCAGCGATCATCCATCCCAATGTTGCATCGCGGTTTTGGAACAGGTCTTTCGCTGCGATCCCGCGTATCACGGCAGAAGTGATGGTGACGATATCGGTCCTGAAATAGAGCAGCACGGCGACCAGCGTACCGAACTGGATCACGGCCGTGAACGCCGCGCCCGGGTCGCCCCACCCGAGCAGCGCCGGGATGATGCGGAGATGTCCGGTACTGCTGATGGGAAGGAACTCCGTCAGCCCCTGGATGATGCCGAGAATGATCGCTTGAATGATATCCATGGATGAATGACCGGCCCGTCACAATAAAAAAGAGGAGTGGTGAACTCCTCCTAAAGTGATTCAAGGTACAAAAATATTGTTGAGGTTCAAATGAGCATCATGGGTAAAAACGGCATTGCAAAACCCATTGAAAAACAATGCCCGGCAGTAAGCCGGGCTTTGAACGTTTGCCGATTTCTTCCGGTCTTACTTGATCAGCATCATTTTCTTGATATCTGAGAATTCGCCGGCTGTGATCTTATAGAAGTATACACCGCTGGACAATGCCGAGGCATCGAACGAGACGGTATATCTTCCGGTTTCCTGGAAATGATTCACCAGCGTTGTCACCTCTTTTCCTAGTACATCATACACCTTGATCATAACGTTGCCCGGATTGGGAATGGCATAATTGATCGTAGTGACAGGATTGAACGGATTGGGGAAGTTCTGTGCCAGTGCATATTCCTTGACAATAAGGGATCCCTGATACTGGATGCCTTTCTTGCGATGGGATTTTCCAAGGGCGGTCACCGACTGGTTGTTGTGCCGGCTGCTGACGCGGTATTGAGCGTCCAGATTGGTGGTGACCACCAGCTTCAGGCGCACTGTTGCATTGCCGATACCTTGCGTATTCACTTGGTATCCCAGATTCCGGTACTGGAAAACATTGCTTTGATTGAATCGTACATGATCATACTCACCGATCACAGCGCCGGTGTTGTCGTTGATGAGCTGGACCTTATATTCCACTTCGCCCTGGGATAATACTTCCTGACACGCCGCAGAATCCGAGAAGCCGTACATCACGCCGTATGAAAAATCCGACTGGTCGGTCAACACGAACGGCTGTGAAGTGAGATATTGATTGACCAATGGTTTGGTGTCGACCTGGGTCGTATCGGATAGCTCGTCAAAAGAAATGCTCACGCCGTCAACAGTAATATCGCCAAGCATAAAGTAGAACTGGGCATCACCCTGCGAAATGATCCCCTCCCTGCCATTGTACAGATCGCTGGGATTGGCTTCTTTCCCCAGGGAGGTGATATTATCGGACCGCTTGAATTGATATGGAGCGGTGCCCGTATTCAGCATAACGCCATACATATCGCTGAAGGATGTGCCGGCAACGACCTGAACATCCCTGCCGATGATATTATTGCCTGCCTTTTTGAACGGCCAAATGCTGCCGCCGAGGGAGGAATTCCTAGTATACTCACTAACGCCGTCACTTTTTGACCAGGCAATGATATAGCCGTTGTCTGCCTGATTGATGTTGATGTTCGTGGAATTCACCGAACTTCCAAACACCCAGAAAGAACCGACCGACGACGGATCAGTAAAGACCGTGTTATACTCCCAATGACCGACAGCCGTTGCTTTTTGCAATTCCTCTTCTTCTTCATCGATCCAACGTTTTCCTACCCATGAAAGCCGAGCAGGATACGAATTCGAGGTGGTTGCAATTATTGAAGGGTTATAGTTGAAAGAAAAACCATTTCCAGACGATACATTCTTTGCAATGTCTTGCTGCTGCGTTGCATTGATTGTGTTGTACATAATGTGAGATGTGCCTTCCTGCCACGCGACTTGGAAAGCCCCTCCGTTTTGATTTACCGCAATTGTGGGGTTTATTGAAGAGGCTGTTGATCCGGCTATCTCGCCCGAGACCGAAGATACAATTTCATATGGAGCCTGCGTTATCAATGCCGTGCCATACCAGTATTTTAGGCATTTCACCAAAGGATTTAATGGGGTTCCTAATCCTTTCGTCCCTTCCCACACAATGCAAACCTCTGCTCCGTTTGGCAATGGTTTTATGCCAATAACAGGATTTGCCAAAGTGTTCTCCATGACTAGATTGGGGATGCTGGTAACCGTTCTGGTATAATGATGAACAAATGAATGTCCGACTTCTTTGAAGCACTGCAATATTATATCGTGGTTTGCTTGGTAGACAATGAATATTGCATTGGGGGATAGGAAATTAACAGTGGCAATTGCCGGTGACGTTCCGCCAGAAATTGGTTGATTATTATTCATCAGTTGCCATGTCGCTCCATTGTCGGTACTACTTTCGTACCAGATGGATCCCATGGATTCATACACCATGTGAAGATTGGTTTGTCCGGTTGTGCGAGCAAATTTTCGTTGGCTAGTCGTAGATATTGCAGACAAGCTACTGCTTGCGAACGAAGATTTAAATGTTGCATACATAGTTATTTGAGACGTAGAACTTATTGCCCTAATCTTTTGCGTGTTTCCATCTGACCATTTGTGGAAAACATAGCCGGGGGGGGGCACCGCTTCGATTTCTATTGTTTGAATACTGGTTATGAAACCAGACCAGCTTCCACCTTTGTCTTCACCATCAACAAGATAATGACCACCTGTTGGCGCACCCCCTTCTGGAAGGAACTGAATTTGTGATAAAACAAATTCACTTTTATAAATTATCTGTGGCTCGTCAACAGTCCGTTTCTGTGAAGCATCCCACCTTCTTTTTGCAGGTAGATCTTGTGACGGAAGAAGTGTTCCGGAACAGGAATTACAGTATTTGCATCCAATTGTAGGCCAAGTATATCCACTTAAAAATGCAGGTTGAGAAGTTCTGTAGTATGATATGTCATCTATCCCTGCATAATCACTCACAAGTCCAATTTTAGAGTTTGATCCGGACAGAACTCCTGGCGCCCAGTAGTATTGGTCCCCAACATCTTTTAATATATTCCCAAATACGTTATACATTTGAGGATAATTTCCATCCGTCCTAATTAATATCCCGCCATTGGGTTTTCCAAAATCTTCAAACTGTGATTCTGATTCAATTTTATTTCTAAATATTGTGTTGAAAGGGCCATTATGGCCGTGCACTTCGTCGCCATATATAAATTGAACAATGTTTCCTTCGATTAAATTAGCAAATGGGAAATTTCCATGAAAAGCAACATCCTGTGCGTCATATTCTGGCTCGGTAAAGTCGTAAGTGTTGTAAATGTCGCGCGAGTAGTTATATCCAAAAACATTTCCATTGGCACCCGAAGATAAAATCATTGCATGGCGTAAATATGAAAACACATTATTCTCAACTAGAACGTTACTGGAGTGTTCACCAATGCTGACACCATAACCATAACCACCGCCGCCATAGTCTTTTGCGTGGTGAAAGTCACACCCCCGAATTTCAATACCCGTGGAATTGTTAATTTGAATATGAGCTCGAGCGGGATTATATGATTCCACTCCGGCAACTCGACAATCTCGCGCAATATTAAAAAAAATATTATTCAAACCCATGCTATTGTTTGAATTAGCACAGTGTATAGCAAGATTCTCGATCCCAACAAAATGCGCAGGGTTTCGAATTCTTCTTGCTCCAACAACGAATGTTGAAGGAATATTTCTTCCGTAATCAAATGAAAAATCCAATCGCAACTCATCATACAATGATACAACAGCCCCTGTTATATTTTCAACACGGTTAATTTGTCCCATTTGAGTATGGTAATTATGATCACACCAACTTGGCCAATTGTCAGTAGCATATATATCAATAAGATCACCAACGCCGACTTCTGGGAATAAATTAAGGGAACTACTCACTTAACGGGTAAAGAAAGAATTAGTAGTATAATGTTCATGGAGGTCTCCCATGAGCATATATTCGTATCGGCACGTCATATCGAATGAGCGAACATGTTATTGGATGTTGCATCATCTTCGATGGCCAAAGAAAGTATCCTGTCCACGGTGTCAATCAACAACATCGTGGACAATGCGTGATCAAGGACGACCAAAATATCGATGTAAGAACTGTCGATATCATTATTCGCTGTTAACCGGAACAGAGCTACACGGAACACGTCTGCCACTCACCAAGTGGGTTCTTGCAGCTGCATTATTCAGCCATGGGATATCCTCCATGGGGCTCTCTCGTGAGATCGAAGTGAGCCAGAGAATAGCCTGGAAGATGCTCCAGAAGTTCCGTGCGGCGATACAAAGCAGCCAAATACTGCGCAAATTACGTGGTTCAGTCGAAGTTGATGAGACCTATATTGGTGGCCGTACAAAGGGTAAACGCGGCCGTGGAGCTGGTCATAAAGCAATCGTAATCGGTTTTCGAACTCGCACCGGCAAAGTACGATCGATGGTAGTTGAATCGATCAAGACGAAACAGATGCAGAAACTGTTGAAGCAACAAGTGGCGCAAGGTGCTCGGTTGTACACGGATGAGTATTCAATCTATCACCCGGTTCGTAAGTGGGGCTTCAAGCACCGTCGCATCAAGCACAGCAAATGGTTTGTTCGTGGACAAACTCATACCCAGGGAATCGAGGGGTACTGGGGACATCTCAAACCGACTCTTGTCGGCCGACATCGCTCTGTGAGCCCAAAACATCTTCCGGGATATCTCGCAGAGGCAGACGTGAAACACAACCTTGGCTTAGATACTGATTTTACTGACCTAATTTTACGTTGTCTACTTTCTAAATAATGAGTTTTACCCTATTAGTGAGTAGTTCCCTAAATTAAATGTAACAGATTTTGATCCTTTTTCTTTACCGGAATCAATGTACCCAGTGATCTCATTGATTGTTCCCGCCGAAACGATGATAGCATATTGGGATGTCGAAAACGAAAAATAGGTGTTTGTGGACCCAGCGCCTCTAATTGTAATATTGCTATCCAAAACAATTTGCTGAGAGAAATGATAAGTTCCAGGAGGGAAATAAAATATTGTCATTTTGCTTCTGTCTCTGTTATCCAATTGTAATTTGAGGTTTGGGTAGGCATCGACCATATTATTTGTGACGGGATAGGCAGGATCTTGTGACACGTCTATATATTTGTCATAAATCATAGGAAATGATCTAACTCCAACAAATCTCCAATCAACAATTCTTGAAGATGGTATTGCTGTTCCAATTTGTGAGTTAGCATTATTGCTGAAAAATATCACCATTATTAGAATTATAAAAATATGATTTCTTGGTAGCGTTATCATCTGCGCACCTCTATAGTTTGGACCGACAAGAAGAGTATCTCAGCATTACTTCGAGATGCTTGGGGCAGAACCGTGTTCCCGGAGTTTTGCGGATTGAGGATTAGTTTTCTTTCCGATAGATCGGATACGTTTATGCTGCAGATACTCCATTGAGGATTAAAAAAAAGAACCTGACTCTCGTCTTGAGTGGGATATGGCTTAGCAGTACCGGGGATGTTAAGGTTGCTAAAGGAGAAAGAATGAAGGTCGAACAATACATATAAACCAGATCCGTCCTTACGGTCAAGAATAACCTTGTCATTGGAGAATACCTTCGGGAAATAGGTGCCAACCCGCGGATCAACATTGATTGTTGACAATGTGTTTCCTGAATCTGTATGAAGTAACCGAGCTTTGCCGACAGCGTAGTCTGTTTCTATGAAAAAGATTCGTTTCCCGTCCTGCAGCCATTGAGGAAATAGACAGTTGTCGGCCGGGGAATGGTAAAGATTGGTTTTCACACCTGAAGCAAGATCCAATGCATCAAGTGAGGAAATGCGTCTTGGGTCTTCCGTTTTCGAAAAGACTATTAGAGATTCGTTGGATGAGACAGTAAACTCATTAATGCGATAATTTGACTCACTCTTTGTAAGATTGGTGATCTGTTTCGTCAGGATGTTGACCCGATAGATATCTCTTGGTATCAGCACGGCATCATTGGTATTCCACGAGGCAAAATATACATCGATACCATTTGACGAAATATGCAATCGTTTATAGGGAGGTTCATCGACAGAGTGAGTACTCTGAAAGATATTGGCGGTACAAATACTGTCTTTTTGGCCGGAGAGCAGATCAAGCGTGTACAGTGTTTGACTTCCACTTTCCACATTGCTTTGAACATAGAGAATCTTGCTGGAATTGGAGATAAAATCGGCATAATGCACGAATTGTTTGTCGTCGGTCAATTGACGCAAGTGTGTGCCGTCCTGACGAACGTAAAATATCTCCGAGATGTCTTTGATGTTGGTCACAAATTCATTGTCCGTCGGCTTTTCACAGCTTAAAAATAAACCAGCACTTATTGACAAAAGAAAATGCAGAAAAAATATTCGCCTGGTAAACATTTTTTTCCAAAACAAAATTATCATGCTCACACTCCCTTTCATATTGGAGAAATTGTGTTTTTGCTTCGATTGTGTTCAACAGCAATCTCAATTATGCCTTGATCGCCAAACAAGAGGCCCATTCGAGAAATTCTGTTGCTCTAACGGTTACTCACAATCCGAAAACGAAGAATACGGCGTGTAATTACTCGGTGATTACCTACCTAAAGAACTTTTAATACTTTCTTCTTCCAACGATTGCTGTTGTATACAGGGAACCAATTCCAGCGGCGATGACAAGGCTTCCTTTTACCGCAACACCGCCATAGCCTCTAGATGCCAACCTAGTAATTTCTATAAACAAACCCCGTTTGCGCCATTCCAGTGTAAAAATTGCATGTCCGTTGAACGTCGCATGCTTCTCCAATATACCGAACAACTCCCTCGTCAACAATCACGCGAATACGGGATGCTGTGAACGGACTTTCTCTTTAGTACATATACCCGTAAATATCCGGAATTGGAGATTTTTTTTAAGATCCTCATTTAAAATGAACATCCCCGATTCCTTGCGAAATCGGGGATGCGATAAAAAGGTCCGGTTTCATTTTTTCCGGCGGCGGGTCAGCGTTCCGCAACATCGCAGAACTGCACGATGATGTCCAACTCCTGTCCGCTCTTATAGTGCTGCCCAGAATTGCCCAAGAATAATTTCGAAAGTGAATGTGGTTTAAACAAATTGATTCTCGCTCTGTTCTTTTGATTTAAGAAATGTCCCCGTAGTGTTTCATGTCCATCAAACAGTGCGATGGCCGCGAAATTTAGGAGGATTGAGCGAATGGGAAAGCGATGAATGACGGGACTTTTGATGGCGCGCAGCGCCATCAACGGGCATGAGCGAACGGGATTCATCGCGTGCGTTAAATTTCGCAAGGGGTTCTTTTGCTACTTTTCTTGCCCCGTCAAGAAAAGTAGAGAATTAGTTCTCACGCATTTCAATTTTTTTGAGACGGCTCTGGTACATATAAAAAAGAACATCCCCGATCCTGTGCGGATTCGGGGATGTTATACACCGTTCTATTTCCTTTTTTCCGGCGGAGAGGTCAGCGCTCCACAAAATCGTAGAACTGCACTTTGATGTCGAACTCCTGTCCGCTCTTATAATGCTGCTCGAACTTTCAATGAGAGAATTCTGAAATAATCTTCGGAAAGTGATACTTGTTGCACTGCGCGAAGTATCCCGTTACGAAGGGGTCCTTTCGGGACGGGGATGACAGTCTTGTGACATTCCTGCTCTAACGAGGCCCCTTTGATGAAGCCATCACTTCGTGACGGAAAAACCCAGGCCGTCGTGATGCGGCTACCCGGAATTTATTGTAAGGATAGACCCTGAATCACCGGCAGGCAAGGAGTGAGGGCCGGTGTTCAGGGTGACGTGACGTCTGCGCTCATGTCAAGCAATGACATGTGAAAATATCGTTTTTCAAGAACAAGCTAGTAGTTACTGCACGATTCGGGATGTGCGAGACCGCTGATAAGCACCAGCGTGGTGGGTGAAATATCAAATGATTTTTATTGAATTCGGTCCATTAATATAGTACTCTGGTCGGGAATTCAACCCGTGCACGTTCTCTCCGAATCATTAACACTCAAAAGGCAAAACCCATGAGCACATCCTCCACCAGATCTCAGTTCGGGACCCTCATCACGGTCTTCTTCTTCTGGGGATTCCTGGCCGCATCGAACGGCGTCTTCATCCCGTTCTGCAAGGAACACTTCAACCTCACCCAGTTCCAGTCGCAATTGATCGACCTCGCCTTCTATCTGGCATATTTCGTCGGCTCGCTCGCCCTCTATCTTGCGGAGCGGCTGATGAAGATCGATTTCCTCAACAAGATCGGCTATAAGATGGGGATCGCGTACGGTCTCTTCATCTCGGCCGCCGGGGCCATCGCCATGATCGGCGCCGTGAATATCGGCAACTACTGGCTCATCCTCGGCGCACTATTCCTGATCGCCATCGGATTCTCCCTGCAGCAGACCTGTGCACAGCCGTTCGCCATCGCCCTCGGCGACCCGAAGACCGGCGCCCACCGGCTCAATCTGGCCGGCGGTATCAATTCCTTCGGCACCACCATCGGTCCGCTCATTGTCAGTTATTTTCTTTTTGGCGGACTTGCCGCCAATGCGTCCGTTGAGATCTCCTCCGTGAACCAGATGTATATGATGCTGGCAGCCCTCTTCATCGGCGTGGCGGTCTTCTTCATCTTCTCCAATCTTCCCAAGATCACGCAGGATGAGCACATCGAGGCGGGCCAGGGTGCGCTGAAATACCCCCAGCTCGTCTACGGTATGGCCGCCATCTTCGTCTATGTCGGCGTGGAAGTGACGATCCAGAGCAATCTGGGGGCGCTGCTGAAGCTTCCCGAGTTCGGCGGCTACGACGAATCGCAGATCTCCCACTTCATCTCCCTGTTCTGGGGGAGCCTGATGATCGGCCGCTGGACCGGCGCCATCACCGTATTCAACCTTCCGAAGTTGTGGAAGAACATCCTCACTGTTGTGGTCCCCTACATCGCCTTCGGCGTGATCCTGGGAGCCAATGCGCTCGGCGGGACCGATGTGAGCGACCTGTACGTGTACGGCTTCGTGATCGCGGTGCAGATCGCCGGATTCTTCATCGGCCAGGAGAAACCGGCCAAAACGCTGCTTGTCTTCTCCCTGCTCGGCATGGCGGCCATGAGCATCGGTATGCTCACCACCGGCACCGTTGCCATCTTCGCGTTCGTCAGCGGCGGACTCTTCTGCTCCGTCATGTGGCCCTGCATCTTCTCCCTCTCCGTCGCCGGTCTGGGAAAGTACACCAGCCAGGGTTCCACGTTCCTTATCATGATGATCCTCGGCGGCGCGCTCATCCCGCCGTTCCAGGGAT
>JABWAK010000191.1 GCA_013361065.1 Bacteroidota bacterium | reverse complement strand
CTGGTACAGACCGAGCAGCCGTGCCGCCAGTTTCAGCAGATATTTCCTAGAGAGGACGTTCCGGAGCAGGAGCCACTTGAGCGTTGTTGCAAGTGTCGATTCCCTCGACTGCAGCCGGATCTGATTGCGGGCCGATTCCACGAGAGATCCGTACTTCACACCGGCAGGACAGGCGGTCTCGCATGCCTGGCAGTCCAGACAGAAGTTCATCTCGTTCACGAAACCGTCCGTTAGATCGAGCGTCCCCTCCGCGACGGATTTGATGAGCCGGATCCTGCCGCGGGGCGAGGAACGTTCCATTCCGGAGATGGCGTAGGTGGGACAGACAGGGAGGCAAAGTCCGCAGTGCATGCAGTTGGTGAGCACATCATCGCTCGGCAGGTCCGCACCGGCGAAGAACGAACGGCCCGAAGCAGCGGCCCTCTTCTCCGCTGTCCCCGCAGCCGGGGGATGTGCCGGAGCATTATGCGGCATCGAACACCTTTCCGGGATTCAGCACATTGTTCGGATCGAGCGCCCGTTTGATGGTCCGCATCGAATCGATCGCTGTATAGCCGGTCACCAGATGGAGGAATTTCTTCTTCGCCAGTCCGGTGCCATGCTCGCCGGTGATGGTTCCGCCGAGACGGACCGCTTCATGGAAGATCTCCTCGTACGCTTTCTCAGCGCGGGCAATCTCCTCATGGTCCCGTTCATCGGTCAGGCATGTAGGATGCAGATTCCCGTCGCCGGCATGGCCGAACGTACCGATCTGGACATTGTACTTCTTCGAGATGGCGGAGATCGCCGCAAGCATGGCAGCGATCTCGCTCCGCGGCACTGTGATATCCTCCAGGATCGTCGTCGGTTTTGTCCGCGCAAGCGCCGAGAACGCGGACCGCCGTGCGGTCTTCAGACGCATCGCTTCGTCCGCATCCTTTGCGACGATCACGGATGAAGCATTGTTCCTGGTGCAGCATGCCGCCACTTTTGCCGCTTCCTCCTCCACAACGGAGGGATGACCGTCCACTTCGAGTAACAACAGACATTCGATATCGGTCGGCAGTCCGATCTTCGCGAACGCTTCCACGCACCGGATGGTGGTATTGTCCAGGAACTCCACCGTGCAAGGAATGATCCGTTCGGCGATGATGGCGGAGACGGTCTTCCCTGCATCCTGCTGCGATGCGAAATATGCGACCATCGTCCGGCTCGTTTCCGGTTTGGGGATCAGTTTCAGGAGGATCTTCGTGAAGATCCCGAGCGTACCTTCCGAACCGATGAAGAGGTCCTTCAGATTATAACCGGCGACGTCTTTCACGGTCTTCCCGCCGCAGGTGATGATCGCACCGTCCGGAAGTACCACCTCCATGCCCATCACATAGTTCTTCGTCACGCCGTATTTGAGTCCGCGCAGTCCGCCGGAGTTCTCCGCCACATTCCCGCCGATGGTGCAGATGTTCATGCTGCCCGGATCGGGAGGATAGAACAATCCGAGCGCCTCCACTGCCTGATGCAGCTGCGAGGTGATCACGCCCGGTTCCACCCAGGCGGTGAGATTCTCCCGGTCGATCTCCAGGATACGGTTCCATCTCGACATGTCCAGGATGATGCAGTCCTCCACCGGGACCGACCCGCCGCTGAGACCGGTACCGGCGCCGCGGGGCACGACATGGAAATCCTTCTGATTGGCAAGTTTCAGGATCTGTCCGATCTGTTCCTTAGTGGTCGGACGGACGATGGCATCAGGGAGTGTGGCAAGGAGCGGAGTGCCGTCGTAGGAGTACGCGATCTTATCCTCGGCGGATGCGAAGAGATTCTCGGTGCCGACGATGGCGGCGATGGAGTTCAGTACACTGACGGGGATCATTTATCCTGGCCGTTTGTAACGAACAAGGGAGAATTTATTCTCGGGAGTTGTAACGAATGTTTTGGGACGGTCACCGCCGTCCGTGTTGTAGCAGACCACGAGGAACCCGCCGCTCAGTTTATAGATCGCTTTGAAGACCTTCCCTGCGTTCGGACCATCGGTGCTCGTGAAATCGAATGCCATCGGGATGGTGTGCGGGAGGAACTTCAACGTTCCTTTGTCCGTGTTCCCGCCGATGTGCAGTTCGCATGAGGTCTGGGCGACCGTCAGCGTGATCACTGAGAGGAAATCATCATCGATATGCTGTCCGGCGATCTCAGCGCCGATTGCGGTCCATTGTCCGTCGATCGTCATAGGTTCCTTCGGGAGCATGCAGCGGATATGGATTGTTTCCGCAGCGCATGTTGAGTATATTTGTCCGTGCAATCCATACGAAAGTAACGAAATCACCCCCTAAAATCAATGAACAAGGAGCATCAATGGAAACGATGAAACGCCGGTCCTGGGCGGAACCGTTCAAGATCAAATCGGTCGAACCGCTGCGCATGACCACGCGGGAGGAACGCGAAGCGACCATCCGTGAAGCGGGCTACAACACCTTCCTGCTCAAGTCGAAGGATGTCTACATCGATCTGCTGACCGACAGCGGAACGAACGCCATGAGCGACTACCAGTGGGCCGGCATGATGCTCGGGGATGAAGCGTACGCCGGCAGCGAGAACTATTACAATCTGGAAGCGAAGGTACAGGAATACTACGGCTACAAATACCTCGTCCCCACCCACCAGGGACGCGGCGCGGAGAATCTTATCTCGCATATCCTGATCAAACCGGGACAGTACGTTCCGGGGAACATGTACTTCACCACCACCCGTCTGCATCAGGAGTTGGCCGGCGGCACGTTCGTGGACGTGATCATCGATGAAGCCCATGATGCACAGATCGAGCATCCGTTCAAGGGGAATGTCGACCTGAACAAGTTCCAGGCGCTCATCGACCGTGTCGGCGCGGAGAAGGTCGCCTACATCACCATCGGCGCCACGGTGAACATGGCAGGCGGTCAGCCGATCTCCATGGAGAACCTCCGTTCGGTGTACCAGCTGGCTTCCAAGAACAAGATCAAAGTGGTGTTCGATGCTACACGGGCGATGGAGAATGCGTTCTTCATCAAGAAACGGGAGAAGGGGTACGAGAACAAGACGATCAAAGAGATCCTGCGCGAGATGTGCTCGTACTCTGATGCAGCGACGATGAGCGGCAAGAAGGACCTGCTGGTGAACATCGGCGGTTTCCTAGCGCTGAATGATTACGAGGTGTTCGAGGAAGCACGGAACATGGTGGTGGTGTATGAAGGACTCCACACGTACGGCGGTCTGGCCGGACGGGATATGGAAGCGATGGCACGCGGGATCGAAGAGGCGTGTCAGTTCGACCATCTGCAGGCGCGCATCGGTCAGGTGGAGTATGTCGGCAACCGATTGATCGAGTTAGGCGTTCCGATCGTACGGCCGGTCGGCGGCCACGCCATCTTCCTGGATGCCAAGAAATTCTATCCTCAGCTGGAGCAGCTGAAATTCCCGGCACAGACCCTTGCTGCTGAACTCTATCTCGATTCCGGTATCCGCGCGATGGAACGCGGGATCGTCTCCGCCGGCCTGAACAAGGAGACCGGGGACCACTACTATCCGAAACTGGAACTCGTCCGGCTCACCTTCCCCCGCCGCGTCTACACGCAGGCCCACTGCGACGTGACGGTGGAATCGGTCTACGAAGTGTGGAACAACCGTGCATCGGTGAAAGGACTCACCATGGTCTATGAACCGAAGTACCTCCGCTTCTTCCAGGCGCGCTTCGAGAAGTTATAGAACGACGAAGGCCGTCCGGATCACCGGACGGCCTTCGTATTTTCAGCTTCCTCTTATTCCCCCGCTTACCAGCCGAAGAACCCGAACATCAGTCCGGCATTCACCGTGTACCCTTTCACTTTCAGACCGGAGGGTACACCGTTCACCTCATAAATATCGTCCAGTTTCCATTCCTGGGAGAACATCATCGGATAGCCGGCGCCGATCCGGATCTGCAGCCAGCTGAGGATGGTATATTCGATGCTGATGTGCGGCGTGAAGGTAACGAACGTCCCGCTCAACGACCGTCTGTACGAATTGGCCGCTCGTGCCGTATCACCGAACGAGACCCAGAGGGAATCCCATTGCTTGAAGGAACCGTCATCGCGCGTCATGGTGAGACCGATGTTCCCTCCGCCGATCGATGCACCGATCGCGATATCCAGCCGGTTCGCGACCGGCTGTACATAATCCATCAGAAAACCGCCGTACGAAACGGTGTATTCGACCTCTTTACGGAGGTATTTTCCGTTGGTCATCGGTTCCAGTACATTCACCGTCCGCTGACCCGACACGCCGAAACCGCCCATACGCACATTGCGCAGGAACATGATGTATCCGTACCCTTCCCCGCCGATCAGATAGGTCGGTTCGGTTCCGAAGGTGGGAAGACCTGCTTTCGAGAGGAAACGGTCCAGTTCGGCATTGTCGAACATGCCCACCATCGGCGTGATACCGCCGGCACCGCCCAGTTTTGCACGGCTCCATGCCGAAGAACGACGGTCTTCATCACGATCCTCGTCCTCATCCTTATCCTGGGAAAGGACCGGGAGCGCGATCATGACAGCTGCGATCAACAGGTAGAACAATTTTTTCATAACGACCTCATGAAGGGATGGAATGGTGTGGTTTCAGGGTTGAACAATAGTAAACCTTACGCACCGGCGGGAAAAGAGTTACGGTACCGGCATCACAATCCCAGTGCACCGGCATTCTGCCGCAATGCCTCCAGGACGAACCGGATATGTTCATCAAGGTCCACGCCGAGTTCCTCAGCACCGCGGATGATATCCTCCCTGCTCACATTCCGCGCGAATCCTTTGTCCTTCATCTTCTTGCGGACCGAACTGACCTCCACGGAGGCGACCTTCCTGTCCGGTTTCACCAATGAACAGGCGACGATGAATCCGCAGAGTTCATCGCAGGCGAAGAGTGCCTTGTCCATCTGTGACACGCGCGGAACGTTGGTGTAGTCCGCATGGCCGAGGATGGCGGTCCTGATCCGTTCATCGTAGCCCAGCGCGGCAAGGACCTCGTTCCCCTTCAACGGATGGTCCGGCGGGTCCGGATACCGTTCATAATCGAAATCGTGCAGCAGACCGGTGATGCCCCACAGTTCGGTCTCCTCACCGTACTTCACGGCATAGGCACGCATCGCTGTCTCCACGCAGAGCATATGCTTGCGGAGCGATTCGTTGGTCGTCCATTCCTGCATCAGCTGCAGCGCTTCTGTTCTGGTCTTCATAGTGTTCACACGGCGGATGAGGGACACTTGGTGCGGACACAGCATTCAGCACAGCGCGGTGACCGCGCTCCGCAGACGCTCCGTCCATGAAAGATGAGTGCATGGGAGAAATGGTACCACTGCTTCTGCGGGATGAGCGGCATCAGGTCCCGTTCGATCCTGACAGGATCGGTCTCGGTCGTGAGTCCAAGACGTTGCGATAACCGGATCACATGGGTGTCGACGACGATCCCTTCGTTCTTGCCGAATGCTTCGCCGAGGATGACGTTCGCCGTCTTCCGGCCGACGCCAGGAAGCTGATACAATTCCTCCATCGACTGCGGCACGATGCCGCCGTGTCGTTCCAGCAGCGCCTTCGCACAGTTGATGATGTTCTTCGCCTTGTTATGATAGAAGCCTGTGGAGTGGATGAGTGTTTCCAGTTCGCGGATGTCGGCGGAAGCGAACTGCTGCGGCGTGGAGAACCGTGCGAAGAGTGAAGGCGTGACGATGTTCACGCGGGCATCGGTGCATTGTGCGGAGAGGATCACGGCGACCAGCAGCTGGAACGGATCGCCGTACGTGAGAGCAGTGCGGTCGCGGGGATATTCCTTTAGCAGACGTTTCCGGATGTAGGCTACACGGTCATCGGAACGCGCAGCGGGATCCTTCCGCTGACGGGTCATGACGGATACCGTTCCAGTACGGTGACCGCACCGTTGTTTGTCACGGCATCCTCCACTTCCGCATTCTCCCCGGTGAGCGTCACCAGGATGGAGCCGAGCGGATATTTATTGAGGTCGGTGCCGATCCTGATCTGGAACGCTTCCCCGCTGCCGAACCGGAGCGTCTGCCTGGAGAGTGTGACACTGCGGATACCGAACTGACCGGCCAACAGAACGAACCGTTCCGTCAGAT
>JABWAK010000190.1 GCA_013361065.1 Bacteroidota bacterium | reverse complement strand
GGACATCTGATCGCCGCAGCGGCGGAGGGTTTCCGCGATACCTTCCCGCTGGCGGTCGCAGGGATGAGCGTCTTCGTAGCGGCGACCAATTTCTGCACGCAATGCCCGCTCCTTTCCGCCGTCCGGCGGATGCTCTCCCGGAAACGCACGGCGGTCATAGACACAAAGAAGATCTGACCATGACAGCTCACGAAGAGGTCATCCATGACGGAACGTTCCGGTCCCTTTCGGACCGGCAGCAGTCCGAACTGATCGGCCGCTACTGCGCTCCGGTGATGGAACGGCTCTCACACATCACAGAACGGTCCGATGCCGTCCGGGCCATCGATGCCGCATGTGCGGAGTTCGATGCACAATGCCACAGCATGCTCGTCCGTCAGGCGGTCCGCCGTCGGATGGATGCATTGCTCATTGAACGATGGGGGGATGCTTGATTGAACGCACCACACCGATCGAGGAACTTGTGGCACTCCTTCCGGATGCCGTCGGATATATGATGCGCGCAGGCATCAAGTGCATAGCCTGCGGTGAACCGGTCTGGGGCACCATCGAATCGGCAGCACAGGAGAAGGGGTTGCCGCAGGAGCGCATCGACCGGATCGTTGCCGACCTCAATGCGATGCTCCCGTCCGGAGCGCCGGAAGGGACAGGGTGTCGTTGAATGAGTGCCGGATTCTGGGATGAACGCTATGCTGCACCGGAGTATGCCTATGGCACCGAACCGAGTGCACTGCTCAGCGAACACCTCGCCAAGCTCCGTCCCGGCGATATCCTGCTGCCGGCGGAAGGCGAAGGACGGAATGCCGTCCATGCCGCCCGTACCGGCTGGAACGTGACCGCGTTCGATCAAAGCACGGAAGGAAGACGCAAGGCACTCGCGCTGGCTGCCCGTCATCAGGTGACGATCGACTACCGCCTGGACGGGCTTGACCGGTTCCCGTACCCTCCGCACGCATACAACGCCGTAGCTTCCATCTTTGTCCATCTTCCCCCTTCATTCCGTCCTGATTATCACCGTTCTCTGGTTCGAACACTCCGTCCGGACGGTACGCTCATCATCGAAGCATTCTCCAAGGAGCAGATCGCCTATGCCTCCGGCGGTCCGAAGGATCCTTCTCAATTGTACTCGGTGGCGGAATTGCAGGACGATCTGAACGGGATGCGGATCATCCTTCTGGAGGAACGGCAGGTGGTGTTGAATGAAGGTCCGTTCCACAGCGGTCCCGCCAGCGTGATCCATTGTATTGCCCGAAAGGAACACTGATGGCGAAACGATCCTTTTCCATCCTTGTGGTGGATGATGAACAGCGGCAGCGGGATGTCCTCACCGGATATCTCCGCAAGCAGCGGTATACCGTCGAACAGGCACCCGCCGCGGCCGATGCGCTCGCAGTGCTGGCAAGGGACCATATCGATCTGGTGCTGACCGACATGAATATGCCGGGGAAGAGCGGGCACGAATTGCTGACGGCGGTCCGTTCCGGATATCCGGAGACCGATGTGGTGGTAATGACGGCGTTCGGCACCATCGAACATGCCGTTGCTGCCATGCGGGCCGGTGCGTACGATTTCATCAGCAAACCGATCGATCTGGATGCCCTCGATCTGCTGCTCGGACGGTTGCAGGAACGGCGCGTCCTGGTCTCCGAGAACAGGGTCCTGAGAGAACAACTGGCGGAACGGTTCTCGTTCGACGGTATCATCTCACAGTCCGCCGGGATGCAGCAGGTGCTGCAGACCGCCGCACGGGTCGCCGGAACGCGCGCGCCGGTACTCGTGCGCGGCGAAAGCGGCACCGGCAAGGAACTCATCGCCCGCGCCGTCCATTATGCCAGCGACCGGAAGGACCGTCCGTTCATCTCCGTGAATTGTGCCGCACTCAACGAGAACCTGCTGGAGAGTGAGTTGTTCGGCCATGAGAAAGGGGCCTTCACCGGCGCCGAGAAACAACGGCGCGGACGGTTCGAACTCGCCGATGGAGGGACGTTGTTCCTCGATGAGATCGGCGATATCTCGCCGGCCACCCAGGTGCGTCTCCTCCGCGTACTGCAGGAACAGACATTCGAACGGGTCGGCGGTTCCGAGACCCTTCGTGTCGATGTCCGGGTCATCGCCGCCACCCATAAACATCTTGAGACCGCCATAACGGAAGGGAAATTCCGTGAGGATCTCTTCTACCGGCTGAATGTCGTTGCGGTGGAGATACCGCCGCTGCGCGAACGGCGGGACGACATCCAGCTGCTGCTCGACCATTTCCTGCGCCGCTTCGCCGGCGAGTATAAACGGAAGCATCTTGCGTTCTCGAAGGAAGCGTGGGAAGCGCTCGTCCGGTACGATTATCCCGGCAATGTCCGGGAATTGGAGAATATCGTCCAGCGTTCGGTCATCCTATCGCGCGGCGAGATCATCGCAGCGGACGATCTGCCGGCCGCACTCCGCACCGCGCCGAAGGGACCGGTGCCCGAACCCGGCACCGGCAGTTTCGATGAACAGGTGGAACGGCTGGAACAGCGCATCATCTTCGAAGCATTACGGGCAGCCGGGAACAACCAGTCGAAAGCGGCGGAACAGATCGGGATATCGGAGAGGACGCTGCGGTACAAACTGAAGAAGTGGGGAGTGAAATGAAGAACGGGCACCGGCACGGTGCCCGTCCGTTGGTATTCTGCTATTGACCAAGCATGCGGGTGAAGGCTCGGAGATGGTTCTCCGACGCACGGCGCAGCTGAGCATAGACCGCTGCAACATCCGAACCGGCATCAAGCCCTGCGGACCGTTCATCCAGATCCGCGATATCCACCTCCTCGATCATCTTCCCGACCGCGTACGCCTCCGTCAGCGAGACCGAGCCTTTGGCAAGCAACGCATCATACAGTTCCTGCAGTTTCTGATCGGTGAAGACTCCGGGTGCATTCGTGCCGACCGGGTCCGGGATTCCGTACCGGTCCAGCAGCACTTTGAGTGCATCCATATGCCGCTGTTCGCTCCGGGTGATGTTCTTGAAGACACGGGCATTGTACTTCGCAGCAAAGGCGGTATAGATGTCCCGCGCCAGTTTCTCTTCTTCACGCATGAAGACGAGCCCTTCTTCAACGTATGCCGTCAGCGGCTCCTGATCGAGCGTGGCGAGTTTCTCCAGGAAGAGCTCCTGGTCCATTCCGTTGCCGGACATCTCGTCCGGGGACGGGCCGGTCGCCTGTGCCTCGCTGCATCCCGAGAAGAGAAAAGCGATGGTGAATGCGGTGATGATCATCTGTTTCATAGTGGCGTTCCTTCTGTTGGTGATGGATGTGATTCGTGGTGATGGCATCTCTGTTGCAATCGATGTGCCAAAAAGGAAAAGTGATGTTTGATCAGGAATCCGGTGTGCGGCCCGCCGCGATTCGACAAAATTGTCGAGAATGCTCGACCGTTTCGTCGAACCGGTCGCCCTGTGCATGCTGCATGGTATCGGGATGAATGAAAACAGACGGATTTCGACAGTTCTTCTGTTTGGCACGGTGTGTGCAATCTGTGGGTCAGAACGCAACATGTTCAGACACGATCCACCAACACTCACCAACAACAACAGGAGGTTACAATGAAACGCACACTCAACGCAGCACTCGCTCTCATGGTCATGTTCGCATTGACCGCGATGGTATCCACGTCCGCGATCGCCCAGCAAAAGGGGACCGGCACGCCGAAGGGGAACGGCCAGTTCTTCGTCGATCAGGACGGTGACGGTATCTGCGACAACATCGGCACGCATCAGGGACAGAAGAACGGTGCGGGAAGCCAGGGCAAAGGGTACGGCAAGAAGGACGGCTCCGGCAATAAGGGAGCAGGACCGAAGGACGGTACCGGATACGGCGCCGGGAACGGCACCTGCACCGGGACCGGATCGGGTGTTTGCGACGGCACGGGCCCCAAAGGTTCTGCGAATCGCGGCGGCGGACGCGGCCGGTAAGTGAACCGCTCCGGCCGGGGAGATTCTCCGGCCGGAGTTCATTCTCAGGAGAACGATCATGCGGTACAGAGTGATGATAGCGATGATGCTGATGGCGGCCGTGCAGCTCCTGCCCGCACAGCAGTCCGCGGACAGTACACGCAGAGCCCCGGAGCGGAAACAACGGATGCTCGATGAGAACGGGGATGGTGTGGCGGACCGGCAGCAGCGGCGCACACGGGACCGGTTCATCGATGCGAACGGCGACGGCGTCTGTGATTCCCGCGAAGGCGGGACTGGCTTTCGGCGGGGCAAGAACCGCGGAACCGACCAGAACGGTAAACAACAGCAGCGGGGGAAACGATGAGGACCATGAGGATCACCGGAACGGGCATCGCCATGATGCTCATCCTGCAGATCGCTTCCGCGCAGATGGAGACCGACCTTTCCGTCATGACCATGGCGGATGACAATGTCTATAACAATGCGGATATGCGCACCAGCGCCGTCACTTCCCTCTCCTTCAGCTCCGGGTATGCCTGGCTGTACGAAACGAGCGAATTCCGCCTCTTCTATGACGGCACCTATTCATACTATACCGATCTCACCGAGCGGACCAATCATTATCATTCCCTCAATGCCGGATATGCCGCAGAGACCGATGCGGACGGCAACGATATCCTCCGGGTGCTCCTCTCGGCAGGCACCGGACTCAACCGGGACGGCTTCGTGCTGTATGACCGGCAGTTCCTCTCCGCTTCGGCGGACTGGAAACAGCTCATGAGCGAGCGGTTCGTCAGCAAGATCGCCTATGATCTTCGTATGGTCGATTTCCCCTTGCTGCAGGACTTCAGCTACACCGAACATGCATTCATGATGAACGGCGCGTATGCTGTTACGCCGACGACCACCGCCATCGTTCAGGCGGACCTTGGAACGAAGTTCTACGGCACGGAAACGGAGACCTCCTCCGCTTCGATGCGGAAAGGGATCATGTCCTCGATCCTTCCGAGTGTCACACAGCTGACCGGTATGCTGAAGGTCGGTCAGGGACTCGGGGACGGGATCGGACTCAGTGCATCGCTCCGCTATCAGTGGAACATCCAGAAACAGACCCGCTATCTCAGTTCCGAGTATGGGTATATCAGCGATGATGAACTCTTTGACGATCACTATGGGTATGAAGGACTCCATTCCAGTATCGTCTACACCCATCATCTCACCGGGTCGCTCCTTGGGCGGCTCACGCTGGGAGTGCAGAACAAGCGCTACAGTTCACTCGCCGCACTCGATATTGACGGTAATATCATCGCGGACCAGCGGATCGACACACGCTATTACATGAATGTGCTCCTCGAGCATTTTATCGAATCCTCCGGTATCACGCTGAAACTGGCGGTCGATATGATCGGGAACCGGTCGAATGATGTCTATTATGACTATCGTAATACCGCTGTCACGCTCGAGTGCGGCATCCCGTTCTGACCGGACGCAGCGGGACGCGGCGGGGATCTGAATGGCAACCATCGTTGGCAGGAGGAATTTGTGGGAAAAAATGCTGTTATTGTGCCAACATCAGGACCCGGATCACCCGTGAAGCGTCTCCTTCAATCCATCCAGCCCAAATACGTCATCCTCATCACGCTGTTCGCCGCCGTGCTGATGTTCGGTACGGCCGTCCTGGAACTGAACCAGAGCCGCAGCGAGATCATCCATCTGCTCCGTGAACATGCACTCTCCATCGCTGAGACCATCGCCAACAGCAGCAGCAACATCGTCTCTTCCGGCGATGAGATCGAAGCACAGATGGCGGAACGGCTGCTCAATAACGCCCTGCTCATCGCACGGCTGGACAGCATCCGTCCCGTGACTGCCGGCGAGCTCCGGTCCATTGCTGCCGCCAATCATATCTACCGGATCAATATCCTCGATCGTCACGGCGTCCGGGTCGTCTCCAACCATCCGCCCGAGCCGCATCAAAGGTCGCTCAGACCGAAGCATGCTCCGGCCGATTTCATCGGTCCCGTGCTCCGCGGCGAGGAACGTACACTCATCATCGGATTCAAACAGGCCCGTTTTGAACAGGGCGAACGGTTCGCTGTGGCCGTGCGCCGTGCGCGGAAGGAGGGAGGAGCGATCGTCCTGAATATCGATGCAGCCGAACTGCAGACCTTCCGGAAGCGGACCGGGATCGGACGGATGGTGACCGACCTCGGGAATGATGAAGGG
>JABWAK010000028.1 GCA_013361065.1 Bacteroidota bacterium | reverse complement strand
GAAGGAATCCTCCGGGAGGCACGGTGCGGGGAACGGAGGAGAGGAGCACCATCGTCCTGCTCCCGCCGGCGGTCTGCTGGTCCATCAGCACCCACCCTTCGGTATCCACCGTATCGGCGGATCGGTTGAGCAGTTCCACGAACTCGCTGCCATCCTGCGCCGGTTCGTACATGATCTCGTTGATCACCATGGTCCGCGGAACGAACCTGCGGACAACGGAGGCGAATGCACGATCGTTGGACGGCTGTTCATCCTGTGTTTGAAGGACCGCAGCAATGAACCGCTCTTTGCCGGGTGTGGTTGCGTCGGTGGTGAAGGTATGCCGGAAGGAGTCCGTTGGTGCGATGGCAGGAAGCAGGAGCTGACCGGACGATTCCTCAGCGGCGGGGATGCCGTCCTTGTTCCTGTCATGGTACACCTGCAGGAGAACATCCGAGAGCATCCGGCGTCCATGATTCACGACGGAGACGGTCAGCCGGAGTTCATCCGCTGTCCGTTCGGCAGAGAAGGAACGGATGCCGGCGTCGTACTCTTTCCTGCCGGATGGATTCTCAATACCGGGACTCGGAGCATCCGAGCGCCAGTTGGAGGAATCGGACGGCTCGCCGCTGTGATCGAAGCGCTGCAGCGAATGACCGGCGCTGGTGAGCCAGTGCGGTTCGTA
The DNA here is from genome assembly GCA_013361065.1 of Bacteroidota bacterium. Classification (GTDB taxonomy): domain Bacteria; phylum Bacteroidota; class Ignavibacteria; order UBA10030; family UBA8401; genus UBA8401. Next base: position 26,776 of record JABWAK010000028.1, on the reverse strand, counting down.
CCGGACGGAGTCGATGGTGCGCCGCGTGCCGTCGCGCAGCACCACGGCATCGGGCGTGGTGTTGTTCAGGGACGGCACTGCCGCCGCGATGACGAGGACCGTTTCCGGTATACCGGGAATGAACGAGAACAATTGCAACGGATCGGGCGTGATGATGACGTGCGTGCCGGCGGCGGCTGTCATCGGCGCCGTGCCGAGCGGCGCGAGAGTGCTGCCGTTGTCGGCGATGCTCCATCCGGCAAGATCCACCGGGACTGAGGAGCGGTTGTACAGTTCGATCCATTCCGGCATCCCGTCCGGCGGTGCGAACATCACTTCGGTGATGACGACGGATGCAGCCGGGACGCCGACGGTGAAGAGGACCTGCGCAGAGTCATTGAACGGGTCGCCGTCCCCTTCGGCGCCGATGACCGCGGCGCACCGGTACTTCCCCTGCGGCAGCGGAGCGGTCAGGAAGACCACCGCAGCCGAATCACCCGGCGAAAGTGGTGATACTTCCTTGCTGTCGATGACAGCATCATTGAGTATCAGGCGAATCTTGGCGCCGGTCAGCACGCTTCGTCCCGCATTGGATGCTATGATGCGGATGGTGACAGGTGTGCCGGTGAGCGTTGGTAACGGTTCGACCGATACAGACCGGAGTGTTGCATCGGTCTGTTTCCTGGTGATGGAGTTGATGTCGCCCGGCGTTGCACCGTCCGGATGCCGCGATGTTCCCCAGGAGGCGGAGTCTGTGGAGGAGGATGCGGTGTCGATCCGTTCCAGCGACCGGCCGGTGCCGCCGCCCCACGTGGACCGGTAGGAGAGGGAGTCGATCATCATCCCGAACCGGTCGTACAACACGGCAGCATCGCCGCTGTTATTCAGCGCAGAGAATGGTGCCTGGAATAATGGTGCGGCGATATCAAAGAACGAACGGAATGCATTCGTGTCGGTGGTGATGATGCCGTATCCGGACGGACCGATCGTCCCGTTCCCGCTCAGCGGAGCTTTCGTCGCCCCGGCATCGGAGAACCGCCACCCCGTCGGCGCTACCGGACCATCGCCGGGATTCACCAGCTCGATCCATTCCGGCATACCGGAGAGCGGGGTGTACATCAGTTCATTGATCAGTAATCTACCGCGCCGCATCCCGGCGGTCACGACCGTCCCGATACTGTTGTTCAGTGTATCCTCATCCTCATCCAACAGCAGCCGTGCCGTGAACGGGTGACGGCCGCTGCGGATACCGGGCACAATGATAGAGATGGACACTGAATCCCCGGCGGCAAGTGTCGAGGTGAACGGACGGCTCGTTACCACAGCGAATGAATCGTGAAGAATAATGGTGCCGGAATATTCCCCTGCAGCGGCACGGTTCGCAATGGCCAGGGTCAACGTAAGATCATCCCCCTCCCGCGGGGAGGCCGGTGCCGCGCGCAGTGCCGTCAGGGCAAGGTCTGCGCGCTTTTTAACGCTCACGCGGACATCCTCGATGCGCAGTACGGCCGTTCCCCCGCCGCCCGGATTCCCGACAACCCGCCACCGGAACCGAATATCGCTCATTCCGGTGAACGAATCAGGAAGGGGCGCCGTACGGCGCAGATAAGCTCCGTTATTCCCGGGTTGCAGCAGCAGGGTGTCGGTCAAACGGACTGCCGCTGTGGTGTCGCCGCCGATGAGCGCTTCCAGCAGAAGAGCGGCAGTGAAGGTCGAGGTCCTCCGCTCGTAGAACTCCACCGAATCGGCGCTCCGTCCGGCGAACGAGACGGGCGGCGAGACGGTCCATTGATGCACCCGTGCATCGGACGCACTCAGACAGTTCGGCGCGGAACCGGAGCGCGGTGCTGAAGAAGATGTGATGAAATCGCCGCCGGCACTGCGTTGGATGCTCGTCATCCATCCCGACGGCAGACGTGGCGCGGGGACCGTATCGAACGATTCACGGAAGAGTGGAACGTTCGATTGAGCGGTTGCGGTGACAGTCGTAACGACCAGAAGAAGGAAGACGGATCGGACATTCATCATGCCCGAAGGATGCGGAGGGTGGAGGAAAGAAACAAGGGAATTGTCTTGGCCGGCGAGGTAGCAGCGTCATTGACCGTTCAGGCATCCTTTAAACGGCCAACGCCGCACGTGGTCCGGTGCGGCGTTGGCAAAATGATGAAGCTGCTGGTGGAGCGGACGTCAGTCGCGCGCTTTCACGCTGGTGGACTGCAGCGGACCGCCCGATTCGAGGACGCCGAACGAAACAGCGGCGTTGGCCGAAGTGAGCGTCACGGTAGCGGAACCGGCGGTGGTGGTCACATAAGTGCTGGGCACGACGGCAGCGACCGTATAGGTGCCGGCGAGCAGACCGGTGAAGGAATAGGAGCCGCTCGCATCGGTCACAACGGAGGTGGAACCGTTCAGCGTGATGGTGATACCGGCGACACCGAGTTCACCCGCATCGCGTGAAGCATTGCCGTTCACATCGAAGTATACCGCGCCGGAGATGGAATAGGTCGGCGGCGGCGGGATCACAACGTAGCCGAAGTTGACCGTGACATTCGCCGTCGAGATGGTGACCGGCACCGATGCCGCGGTGGACATCGTGTAGCCGCTCACGCCGGCAGCGGAGACGGTGTAGGAACCGGCGGTCAGGCCGGAGAAGCTGTATGCGCCGTTCGCATCGGAGACAGCAGAAGCACCGGTGCTGAGGGAGACGGCAACGTTCGCCAGTGCGGATTCGCCCGCATCCTTCACGCCGTTCTCATTGGCATCCACGAAGGTCACACCGCTCACGCTGTAGGTGGACGGCGGAGGAGGAACGTCATCGATGGAGTAGCAGAAGGTAGCGAACCACGAACCGTAGCGGGGCGAAACGACCGTTCCGCCGTAGGCGGTCTCAGTGGAGCTGCAGCGATTGCCGGAGTACTTACCGACAACGGCATGGGCAAGGAAATGGACCGATGTACCCGGTGCCCAGGTCTTCGGAACGGTATAGGTGTACGAGGTCACACCATTGGTATGAGTGGCTTTATAATCATACTGACCGGGCGAACCGCGTTTGGTGTATTTCGTCGTTGCGATATCCAGATGGGTCTCGGTCAGCTTCCAGGATCCGGTGGTCGCATAGGTCACGTAGAGGTTGTTCGCATCCTCCGTGACGGTCACCGTACCGGCATTGTACTTCTTGCCGGCCCACAGGGTGACGATACCATCCTCATCGCATGTCCCGTCATCGCCGTCGCAGTCATCATCACCATCATCATCGCACTCGTCATCATCGTCATTGTCATGGTCACCATCCCCGTCATGATCACGGTTGCAGTTGCTGCCGTACCGTTCCCCGTCATGATTCCGGCCGTTGCTTCCTTTCGCCATCCGCGTTGTGGAGCTGGCGGCATCAAGGGCGCTTTGATCCGTGATCGGTTCGTTCGGCGTTTCGCAGCCGGTCATTACCAGCACGAACACGAAGAGCAGTAGTGAATAGATCTTTTTCATGATGATGGTTCCCCCGTTGGAATTGTTTGACGGGTGAAAAATACCACCGCCGGGAAGGAATGTCAATATAATTATATATTAAAGTGCTATAGATAGGTTACAAAGTGAAGAAAATCACAAAATTTTGGCAGTTGGAAAGATTAGACTTCTCTTAGAAGTTTTTTGGAAGAAAATGCATTTTCATTGGGAGTTTCATGCCCCGGGAAAACCGGGCAAAACACTCCTGTATCTGATAACATCGTTCCGTGCGCTGAAGCGGGGAATGTCAAGGCAGGGCGGCGGGGGCTGCAAAAACGAACGCCGTCCGAGGTGCGGACGGCGTTCGGCGGAGCAGAAGGATCGACCGGCTCAGCCGGCAGCGCGGGCGCCCAATTGCCGGTCGACCATCATCAGACTGACCGGTGATTCACCGACCTTCTTGAGCAGGTCGACGATCTCATGGGCATTCTTCTCCTCTTCCACCTGTTCGGTGATGAACCATTGCAGCATGATCTGTGACGCATAATCGTTCGCCTTCACGGCCGTTTCATAGAGCGCCGTGATGCTGGCGCTGACCTTCTGTTCATGCTCCAGGACCATCGTGAACAGCAACGTCAGATTCTTGAATTCTGCTTTCGGCGTGTCGATACCGGCCAGTTCCACCCGTCCCCCGCGCTCGTGGATGAAGTGATAGATCTTCATGGCATGCTCGCGCTCCTCATCGTGCTGCATGCTGAGCCATTTCGCGCATCCGGGATATCCTTCCGATTCGCACCAGGCGGACATGGCAAGATACAGATAGGAGGAATAGAGCTCCTTGTTGATCTGTTCGTTCATCGCTTTCTGCACTTTGGATTCCAGTTTCATATGGTTCCTTTCGATGGTGATGATCGTAAAGAAGGGGATAGTGTTCCCCGCCCTGGGCGGGCAGTGATTCGATACATGAAAGTTGGGAAATCCCCGAGCAAGATGCAAGTCCGCGCTGTTGCACTGATTTAGTGAATAAATGTTTCTATATTCCGTTTGTACAGTGATAAACAAGGATCCACGGTATGAAGAAGGGGAATGCAGGAATGAACAAACGCACCGCACCGCTCGTCATCATCCTTGCGGCGCTCATCGCGCTCGGATTCACGGCATACGACAATGTGTACCAGAAGATCGGTCAGAACATCGATATCTTCGGCCGGGTTTACAAAGAGATCGTGGCCAACTATGTCGATGAGGTCGACCCCGAACGGTTCATGCGTTCGGGTATCGACGGGATGCTCGGCACACTCGATCCCTACACGGTCTATCTCTCCGGACGGGAAGAGGAGGATGTCGACATGCTGAAGTACGGTCTGTATGGCGGTGTCGGTATCTCCATCGGCATACGGGACAGTATCATCACCGTCCTGTCCGTCACAGAAGGATACTCGGCACAGAAACAGGGGGTGCGGACCGGGGACCATATCATTGCCGTCGACGGGAAGACGGTGGCTGGAACGGATCCGGACAGTGCGCGGTCTCGTGTGCGCGGTGAAGCCGGCACCACGGTGCGCATCACCGTGGTACGCGAAGGGGTGAAGGAACCGATCGAATTCACGCTTGTGCGGGAACAGATCCGGGTCAGCAACGTTGCGTACTCCGGGTTCATCCGCGACGGTGTGGGATACATCAAACTGGAACGCTTCTCATCCCGCGCCGGGGAGGAGGTCCGCCAGGCAGTGAAGGAGATCCGGGCCAAAGGAGAGGTGAAGGGCATCATTCTCGACCTGCGGGACAATCCGGGCGGACTGCTGGAATCGGCCGTGGAGATCGTCAGTAAATTCGCTCCGTCCGGCAGCACCATCGTCACCACCCGCGGACGCAAGAACAGCGAACAGCAGCGGTTCACGGTGCAGGAGGAACCGGCCGCTGCGGACATTCCGCTGGCGGTGCTGGTGAACAAGAACAGCGCCAGTGCCAGCGAGATCGTGGCCGGTGCGGTGCAGGACCTGGACCGCGGTGTGATCGTCGGCGAGCGCTCGTTCGGCAAAGGACTCGTGCAGACCGTCGTGGCGCTGAACCATGTAGCCTCCATGAAGATCACCACCGCGCGGTATTACACGCCGAGCGGACGAAGCATCCAGGAGATCGATTACCTGCACCGGAACAAGGACGGCGTCTTCGCCGTCACGCCGGACAGCCTGAAGCGGGAATTCCGCACCGCGCGCGGCCGCATCGTGAAGGAGCTCGGCGGCATCTCTCCCGACTCCGTCGTTCCGGCGGATCAGCGGAGCGAGTATGTCACCGAGCTGCTGCGCAAAGCGATGTTCTTCAAATTCGCCAACCGCTATACGGCAGAGTATCCGGTGATGGAAGGGGAGGTGACCGTGACGCCCGCCGTGATGAAACAGTTCGAGCAGTTCCTGAAGGAGAAGCGGTTCGAGTACGTGGAGCCGTCCGAGAAGAAACTCAGCGACCTGAAGGAGCAGATGAAGAGGGAGAACTACAGCACAGCGTCATTGACGGCACTGGAGGCGCTGATCACGCGGGTGCACGGCGAGAAACTGAACGCCTTCGCCCGGTCCGAGGAGGAGATCCGCATCGAGCTGACGGAAGAACTCAATGCACGGTACGGCGGGGAGAAGGCACGCTACCGGCTCTCGCTGCAGAATGATGCACAGGCCCAGTCCGCGGCAGGATTGCTGTTGAACAAGACCGCTTACAGGAGATTGCTCAGCGTGCCCCGGTGAACGGTAGGACCGGTTCATCAACAAAAAAAGCCCCGTTCCATGACCAGGAACGGGGCTTTTTTTATCTGATATCGGTAATGCGTTAACTTTCGAACAGCTGCAGCTGCGGCAGTGCCTGTTTCACCTCGTTCACGATGAATTCGAAATCGGCCGGCCGGTGGACGAAATCGAGCGGATCGCTCTCGATGATGAGCAGCGGTCCGGACTTGTAGAAACCGATCCATTCCTCGTAGTGCCCGTTGAGCTGTTCCAGGTACTCACGGGGGATGCCCTGTTCGTACTCCCGTCCGCGCATCTTGATCTGCGAGACGAGCGTGTCGACGGTGGAACGGAGGTAGATCATCAGATCGGGCGGTTTCAGGTACTCCATCATCACATGGAACAGGGAGACGTAGTTGTCATAGTCCCGCTGGTCCATCTTCCCGATCATATGCAGGTTCTTGGCGAAGATCTCCGCATCCTCGTAGATGGAGCGGTCTTGGATGACCGATTTGTTCGACTCGACGATCTCCTTATGGCTCTTGAACCGGTTGGCCAGGAAGTACATCTGCAGATGGAACGACCAGCGGTTCATGTCGCCGTAGAAGTCGGAGAGGTACGGATTGTCCTCGACCGATTCGAAGTACGGTTTCCAATGGAAGCGTTCGCCGAGCATCCGGGTGAGGGACGATTTCCCGGCACCGATGTTCCCGGCGACCGCGATGAAGAGGTTCTTGTTCGAAGTTTTCATAGGAGTATGCAGAAAGTAACAACAATTTTATCGAAAACAAATCGGCAAAATCGGTATATTTCCTCCATCCCCGCATGCCGTTCCGTGTGCGGAGGTCCGCACCGCCCTCATACCATTCATCGACCGGAGACCGTACCATGGCCCCACGAAGGAAGTTCGAGACCAATGCCGTCCGCACCCAGGTGCCCCGCACCCCGCTGCGCGAGCATTCCGTTCCGCTCTACATGACCTCCAGCTTCGTCTTCGATGATGCCGAACAGGCCCGCGCGCTCTTTGCGGACGAGGTACCCGGGAATATCTATACGCGCTTCTCCAATCCCAACAACACCGAGTTCGTGGAGAAGATGTGTCTGCTGGAAGGGACGGAGGACGGGATCGCGACCGCTTCCGGCATGTCCGCCGTCTTCACCAGTTTCGCCGCGCTGCTGAAGAGCGGTGACCATCTGCTCGTCTCGCGCTCCGTGTTCGGCTCCACACATCAGATCCTCACCATGATCCTGCCGAAGTGGGGCATCACCCATACGTACGCCGATATCGACAAACCGGAGCAATGGGAGGCACTCATCCGTCCGAACACGCGCATGATCTTCGTGGAGACCCCGTCCAATCCGGCGCTCGACCTGATCGACCTTGCGTGGCTCGGTGCGCTGGCAAAGAAACACAGCGTGCTGCTGAATGTGGACAATTGTTTCTGCACGCCGTACCTGCAGCAGCCCGCATCGTTCGGTGCGGACCTGGTGGTGCACTCCGGGACGAAGTTCATCGACGGACAGGGACGCACCATCGGCGGTATCATCCTCGGGCGCAAGGAACTGATCAAGGATGTCCGTTTCTTTGCACGCCACTCCGGTCCGTCCCTCTCGCCGTTCAATGCATGGATCCTCTCCAAGAGTCTCGAGACGCTCGCCGTCAGGATGGAGCGTCACTGCGCATCGGCGCTCGACCTCGCACGCCAATTAGAGACCCGCGCTGATGTCGAATCGGTGAAGTATCCGTTCCTTCCGTCCCACCCGCAGCATGCGCTGGCGCTGCGGCAGATGAAACTCGGCGGCGGCATCGTCACCTTCACGGTGAAAGGCGGCATCGACCGCGGACGCCGCTTTTTGAATGCGCTGCAGATGATCTCCCATACTGCCAACCTCGGCGATTCACGTACCATTGCGACGCATCCGGCATCCACGACACATTCCAAGCTCACCGATGCAGAACGGGCAGCGGTCGGGATCCTTCCGGGGCTGATCCGGGTGTCGGTGGGACTGGAACATGTTGATGATATTCTTTCCGATATCGATCAGGCGCTGCAGAAGAGCCGCTGACCCTACGACTTACAGAGATGTCACGTGATTCACGAATTTTGTCATTCATTTCCGATAAAGATTTTTCTTAATAAAGACTAAGAAGTCTTGAAACGAAAAAAGGCCAAATTTTGCTAAAAACAGCGATATTGGCGCCAATTATTATAAGACTCTAAGAGGAAAATGTTTGCAAGGGTACTGGGTACTTTCTATATTGTATACAGCTATTAATCCAACGAAAGACAAATGGGCTCATCAAAGATCATAATGCTGTCGGGAGTGTATCTGATCCTCGGATACTATCTTGTCGGCTTTTATCAGGTTGAACGGACGAACAGTCACACCGTGGAAGCGGTGGCGAACTCAGTTCAGGCCGAGCAGCTTGCCCGTACCGGGGTGAATCTTTCGATGACGCGCCTGGGCGAACATCTTGGATCGAAATCGTTCTCCACACAGAACGCTTCGATGTCCGGTGGCTCGATTTCTTATGTCGCCACGGCGATGTCCGGGAATTACTCCAAAGTGACCTCTACCGCCACCTTCAACGGACGCACGATCACCATTACCGCCGTGATGTATCACAACGGCGACCGCTGGGTGATCAACCGCACCTACGTTACCCCGACCAAAGAGAACATCAGCTAAGTTCTCTGACCACGCACTTCCGTACGTCCTTCTTCTATCTACTGTGTTCACAATCAGTTGACACCATAACTGTTTTTTCCCGTCATCGGTGACAAGACCGATTGCGAAAATGGAAAATTCATCCGTTGAATATCACTTCTAAGAATCCCGATGCGTGATTCACGGTAAATCGGACAGTTTGTTCGGCATAGACTTTGCAAAGAAGAGGGGAAAGATCCCATCACTGACCCTTTGAAAGCAGGCCCTATGAAACGAACGTATCATCTCTGGCTCCTTGCATTCTTCATCACTGCCGGTTCTGCCGTCTTCCAGCGCATGACCGGTCCGAGTTATCCGAAACATTATGTGACGCTGCTGGGCGGTAAAGCGATCGAGGTCGTTCTGGAGCGTGCCCACGGCGGTATCACGGACCATATCGTCACTGTGCCGGTGAACGGTGCCAATGTGAGCGGACGCGTGGAGTGGAAGCGGTACAACACGAACGATCCGTTCGTTGCGGTGCCGATGTCACTTACAGACGGCGCGCTCAGCGCGGCGTTACCGGCGCAGCCGCCGGCCGGTAAACTGCAGTACACGGTCTTCCTGACGGACGGCAAGGGAACCTTCTCCGCATCGACGGTCATCCGCTTCCGCGGTGATGTGCCGGCCGCGGTTCTGCTGGTGCATATCGCGGCGATGTTCATCGGTATGCTGCTCTCCGCGAGGGCAGGACTGGAGGTCTTCGCGAAGGAGCCGAAACTCCGACGGCTCACCTACATCACGTTCGCAGTGATCACGTTCGGCGGGATGGTCATGGGACCGCTCGTGCTGAAGTATGCCTTCAATGAATGGTGGACCGGATTCCCGTTCGGCAACGATATCACCGACAACAAGACGCTCATCGCGTTCCTCGGCTGGCTGACCGCATCGGTCGCGGTGATGAAAGGGAAGGACCCGAAGAAGTGGGTGCTCGGTGCGGCGATCCTCACGCTGCTCGTCTTCCTGATCCCGCACAGTCTCTGGGGGACGGAGCTCGACTACTCCACGATGCAGACGAAATGAGCGGTACGACACCGCTGAAACACGAACGCCCCGCATGATGCGGGGCGTTCGTGTTTGTGACCGATGATCCGGAGTGCTAGACGGAGGCGAGGGAGGGTTCCCGCAGTTCCATGCGGATCTGCTCCAGTTCCTTCAGCACATCGTTCTTCAGCACGGCGGCCTTCTGTTCGAAGTCCGAGTACAGAGAACGGTAGTAGGCGATCCCCTCATCCAGATTCTGCTGGAAGAGCTGATAGTACTTCATCTGTTTCTCGCTGAACGGTCTCGGCGTCTCGGCGATCATGTTCTTCAGATAGTCCACGTACAGCTGGAGTTCCTTCACGAACAGGTTCGGGCGGACCGACTCGTTCACGATGGAGGTGCGGCCGTAGATATGGTCAACCATCGTGCGGAGCGAGACCACTTTGTCGAAGTATGCGATGTTCGGGCCGGGGCAGACCGATACGCCCGGACCTTCCACGCGCGTGCTGAGGTTGTTCACGATGAGGGCGGAGGTGCCGAGACCGACGCAGATGCAGGACTTGTCCACGATCGCATCGAATTCCTTCTGCCGTTCCTCCTCGGTGAGACCTTTCTCATCCAGCAGATTGATCCGCAGATTCTGGTATTGGCGCGATGCCCGGCAGATGGCCCGTTCCCCGAATTCCGTGTTCAGCTGGATGTACTTCTTCGGGCAGGCGCTTCCCGGCCGGCCTTTGTCGATGTATTCCTGCTTCTCGATGTCCTTCGTGTTCCCGCGCAGACTGTTGAACGGTACGCCGAGCGGTGAGATGTTGCTCAGGTAGAGGTCCTCTTCCTTCGCTTTGGCGAGCAGGCCGAGTGTATGGTCGTCCACATTCGTCACTTCCGGACAGAGCAGGAAGGGGGAACCCCAACCGACCGAGTCCAGTCCGTAATACTCCAGCAGGAACCGATGCTCTTCCGCCGTGCCGACGCCGCCCTGGGCGGTGATCTTGATCGGCATCGGCTGGTCCGGAACGAACCGGCCTTTCGCTTTCAGTGCCTCGGACACGATGCCGTGAGTGGTCGCGATCAGTTCCTGACGGTTCTTCTTGAACTCCTCCAGGATCGGACCCATCAGATACCCGTCCGTGGCGAACGCATGGCCGCCGCAGTTCAGTCCGGACTCGATCCGGTACTCGGAGACCCAGAGTCCTTTCTTGGCGAGGAACTTCCCCTGGATGATGGCGGAGCGGTAGTCGCTCACCTTCAGGATGATCTTCTTCTTGATATCGCCCGACGCATCGGGATAGAAATCGTCGAATTTCTCGATGTACGAATAGAGGCGCGGGTTCATGCCGGCCGAGAAGACGATGCAGGAGCGGAGCGTGCTCTTGGCGAATCCGCGGAGTGCGGCATGGGCATCATTGAACTCGTTCGGCAGTTTCTCGTCGCCGCGGTAGTTGTCCTTGTCCAGCTTCGTCATGATGTTCACGTCGATGCTGCCGGGGTGGAGATGCTTGTCGATCCAGGCGGCGATATCCTCCTTCACCGTATTCTTCGCGACCAGTTCCTGGAACTGCTTCTTCACGGCGGAGAGGTCCGGCAGCATGTCGATGTATTTCTGCACTTCCTCACCGGTATCGTGGATCGACCGTTTGAGTGCCTCGAATTTATCGTGCACGATGCGGTCCACCATGTTCAGGTAGGCGGTGATGCGTTCTGCGCGGTGGTCGGCGCTGTTCTTCTCCGTGATCGGCGCGTACGGGAGGTTCAGTTTCTGGCTGTAGAACTCCCGCATCTTCTCCACCAGGATATCATCCACCAGGGACATAACGGAGGAGATGCCGTAATGGGCCACCTTGATGGGGGTGTCGATGGTGAAACCGATGCCCATGACCGGAACATGGAATGAATGTAAAGAAGAGAATGGCTGCTGCGCGTTCATCACGCCCTCGTGTTATTGTACTGCTATAAAATACGATATTTCCAAGAGTTACACAAAAGAATGTTTTTCGGACAACGGGGTCTTGAAGTGACACTTCAGGGGATTCCGCTAACCGGAGGACCGATGGTTTAAAACGACGGCGGGACAAGCAGAGGCTGCCTGTCCCGCCGAGGATAGATTGATTACAGGGTTACTTGAAGGTATCCTTTGAATCGATGATATCGACCTTCTTCACATTCAACCGATACGCTGCCACCACATCATCCTCCGCCAGCACCTCCTTCGGCAGTCCGGCTTTTACGGCGTTGGAATAGGCCATCGGCGAGGGGGTGTTCTCCAGCAGGCTCTTCGCCAGCGGTTCCGCTTCGCTCTTGTCGGTGACGATGGTGACGAACATGTTGTCCGTTCGCCAGTATTTCTTCACCGCCGCATTCACATCCTTCACGGTCAGCTTCGACAGTTCCTTGTCCACCTCCGTGATGAAATCCTTTCTTCCGTAGAATTTAGAATCCATCAGGTAGCCGAGCTGCTCGTTCGGGGTCTGCACGTAGAGCTTCGTGTAGCTCCGCAGGAAGGTCCGTGTCGCCTCGAAGTCCTCTTTGGAGAGTCCGTTCTTGATGATGAGATCCACTTCGCGGACCGCCATGCGCAGGGCGAAATGAGCGTGGCCCACGGAGATGTCCGCGAGTTCAGCGTACTGGTTCTTCAGCTGCTTGGCGATCTGGACCGGACGGATCCAGAGGGCGAACGAGTTGGAACTGCGGGGCACGCCGGACGGGGGCAGCATGTTGCCGCCGCCGTTGTTGTACCATTCGATGTACGAATAGTCGCCGTAGTTCATCGAACGGGTCTCACGGATCTTCTGATAGAGCTTCCCGTACGATTTGCGGTGCTCGCCCAGGTACGAGTTCGCCACCATGAGTGCGGCGAAATCCTTGCTGGAGCGGGTGATGGCGAGCGGTGTGCCGGTGAAGATGGCAGAACCGAACGCGTTGTCCTTGGCGATGATCTCCACGTGGACGCCGTTCGGCATGACGGCCTTGCCCGGTTTCACGGCGGCCGGTTTCGCTGCGGAGAGCTGTCCGATGTCCGACTTCAGCTGCTTCAGGAACTCCGGCGTGTAGTTGCCGGCGATACCGATGGAGACGTTGTTGCGGGTGAAGACATCCGCGTAGTGTTTCTTGATGTCATCCAGGGTAATGGACTTCACGCTCTCGGACGTTCCCTGCACCATGTGCTGATAATTGGTGCCGCGGAACAGGAGGTGCTCCAGCGCCTTCTTGCTGTACTCCTCATCCGAAGAGGCACGGATGACCTGATCGACGAAGTTCTGCTGGTTCTTCATCACCCGCTGGAAATCCTCCTCGCTGAAGGAGGGGGTGAGCAGCAGTCCCTTCACGACAGGGTAGAACTGTGCGAGGAAATCGGTGTGGACCATGAAGGTGAACGTGGAGACCTCCTTGTCCACCTGCACGTAGTACCCGGCCGCCCAGGGATAGAGCATGTCCTGGATCTGGCTGAAGGTCATGGTGCCGGTGCCTCCCTGTGCCACGAGCTGGGCGGCGGCGTATGTGAGACCTTCCTTCCCCTTCGGATCGGCGATGGAGCCGTTCGCGAAGCGGACCTTGATGACGACCTTATTGGAATTGGGCTGCAGCAGTTCGGTCACCGGCTGTGCGGTGAGCGACAGGACGAGCAGCAGCGTCAGCATGAGCATCTTCTTCATTTCACACCTCCTTGTGCATCGCCGGAGATGGTGGCGATGGTCATCCCGGACGGCACGTAGTATTTGGATGCGGCGGCCTTCAGGTCTGCCACCGTCACCTTCTCATAGAGCGCGTACAGCCGGTTGAGCGATTCCGGGTCACCGGCCAGCGTCACGAACGTGCAGAGCGAGTTCGCGATGGTGGAGGGATTGTCGATGGACATCGCGAAGCCGTATTTCATGCGCGATTTCGTTTTGGCGAGGATCTCGTCCGTGGTGCCGTTCTTCTTGAAGTCCTCGATCGCCTTCAGGATCTCGTCCTTCACATACTGCATGTCCTCCTTCTTCACCAGCGATGCTTCGATGGAGGAGAGGTACGGGTCGCGGGTGAAGAGCATGTCCCCGCCGATGCTGCGCACCTTCTGTTCCTGCAGCACGAGCTTCTTATAGAGCGGCGAGGTCTCGGAGAAGAGGATGGCGTTCAGCACATCGATCGCCGGGACCATCACATCGGTATCGCTGTACGCCGGGGTCTTGAAATGGAGGCCGAGGTACGGCGGGATGGAGCCGTTCTGCAGATGGGTCGAGCGGACGGTGTCCTGCGGGGGTTCCGGCGGGACGACGGAGACGTAGCTGCCGCGTTTCCACATGCCGAAGTACTTCTGGGCGAGCGCGTTCACCTTCTCCGGCGTGGCATCGCCGACCACGACGATGGTGGAGTATTCCGGACGGTAGTACCGGTCGAAGAACTCCAGCGAGTACTTGTACTGGTTCGGCATATCGATGATATCCTTCAGGAAGCCCATCGTGGTATGCTTATAGGTGTGCTTATCGAAGGCTGTGTTGAGCAGGTTCTCCTCCAGCTGCGCGTACGGGCTGGCGTTGTTCTTGGTGTACTCGCCCTTCACGGCGCCTGCCTCGGTCTTGAAATCATGTTCGGTGTACTTCAGGCCCATGAACCGGTCCGCCTCGATCTCGAACATGGTCTCGAGCTTCGTGGCATCGCCGGTCATATGGTAGATGGTCCGGTCGAACCAGGTGTTGGCGTTCGCGCCGGCACCGACCGATTTCAGCACGTCGTTGTACTTCTCCCGCGGGTATTTCTCGGTACCGCGGAACATCATGTGTTCGAAAAAGTGAGCGAAGCCGGTGACGCCTTCCTCCACCTCGTTGCGCGAACCGACGCGCACGACGATGTAGAAGGCGGCCAGGCCGGGACTGTCGTACGTGACCGTGACGACGTTCAGTCCGTTCGCCAGCTGCGTCTGATGGATCGGGTAGGGAAGGATCTTCGCCTGGGCGGCGAGAGGACCGTTCCACACCGCTGCGGCCATCAGCACGGCAACGATGAGCGATAACAGTTTCATGGATGCACTCCTTGATTGGTGTGATGCGTGATGTGTTCGGGGGGTCTTAACAGATGAAGTTTGGGGAATATTGCCTGAAACGCAAGGGGAAAAAGTCCAGGACTCCCTTCCCTTTACAGTCATCAACACCAGAAGGGGTTCAGCGGAGGCGGCCGGTGAGCGACAGGAACCATTTGATGCAGCGGTGGCCGAGGTCGGCGTCCGGTACGAACATCATCGGGCAGGCGCCGGGGATCACGGTGATGCCGGCAGCGCGGCACCGGCCGATGACCGCCGACAGCGGAGCGTCCGCCGGATGCTGTGTACCGGGCATATGGTGGATCCACAGATAGCGGACCTTCGCTGCGACGCACTCCTCGGCGATCGCCGCGATATTCTCCGGTCGCGCAGCGATGAAAACACCCTGAACGGGCGAAGGGAGCGACATCAGTGAGGGATAGCACTGATCACCGTTGAGCACCGGTGCGGAGCGTGCCACACCGTAGACTGTGCGGCGACCATCCTTCAGTTTTAACAGGACGGCATTCGCCACCGCCGGTCTGGTGGCCGAGACACCGACGACGGCGACCGCAGGGAGCTGAAGGAACGATGCGATATGGTCCTGCACGGAGGGCATGTGCGGGACAAGTTGCAGGAAAATGCGAGAACAGCAAGAGGAAAGTTCACCGGCTGCGGATGAGCCGCTCCGCTTCCTCGATGATCCGTCGTTTCATCGAGGGATCGACGTGGGCGTACTGTTCGATCATGGCAAGAAGTTCGAGTGCGGATTCCGGCACGCGGTCGTATCCCTGTATGATGCGCGGCAGCCAGGCGGCCATTCCCGGGAACCGCTGTTCGAACCGGCGTTCATTCTGATACCGGTCCTTCGCCCCGGGTTGTTCCTGTTCGAAGTGCGGGGCACAGGCGATCATCATATCCGCCGCGAAACTCTGGATGAACCTGGTGCCGGAGAGCCGTTCGCCGCGTGCATACCGGCAGAGGCCGACATAGATGCAGGTGACCATCTCGCCGACCGCCCACGAGAGATCGTCCGGCCGGAACGGCGCCGAGGGAACGCGCGGGGTGCAGAGCGATGCATCGAAGTCCTCCGTCATCCAGACGATGCGTCCGGCGGAGAAGGCCGCACTCTTCATCTCCTCCTCTTCGAAGACGGCGAACTCACAATAGATGCCGTCCTCGAACAGAAGTTTGTGTCCGTCCTTGGTATTCTTGAAATGGTAGGCAACGGGAGAGACCGAACGCAGCCAGGAGAGGTCGTCGATGAGCTGCTGCTTCCTGCCGGGGGCGGCGATGACGAAGAAATCGAGGTCCGAATACTCGTCCAGCCGTTCGGTCTCGGAGCCGACGGAGCCGAGTGCCAGCAGAGCGCGGGCCTGGCCGGAATCGCGGAGCGATGCGCCGATGGCATCGAGGCGGCGGAGCAGCAAAAGGGGGTCGTTCATCGCAAGCAGGAATCAGAACACCATCCGCCGGTCCGGCGGTATGATCTGAGCGTACAACTGTTCGGTGGCATCATCGATCACCCGGGCGCGGAGGGCGTATCCGTGCACCTTGTTATAGAGGTACAATTGCTCAATGAAACTCTCTTTGAAGAACGGGGAGCGTTCCTTCCAGAGCCGTCCGTTGACCGTGATGATGGTCTCCGCTTCCGTTCGGGTGTAGCGGGAGATGAGTCCGAGCTGCTGCAGCTGCGGCAGGGTGGTATCGGAGAACTGGATCGCTACGCGCTGTTCGTCCGGTGTGGGACGGAAGGCCGTCTGGTCTGCATTGGAGATGAAGGGACGCATGGCGGCCATCACGCGTGCATCATGCTCAGCGATCAGCCAGTATGCTCCGGCAGTGATGAGGGCTGCGGCCAGGAGCGCGAGGGTCGTTTGTATGGTGGAAGGGCGCATTCCCATGACCGTAATGTACGGGAATGGATCGTGGTGCGCAACGGGAACGGCCGGACCGGATTATGTCACCGTGCGATACGGTGGAACGAGCCCTGCGTGGAGAGGCCGAGCATCTCCAGCAGCGGGCAGTACCGGGTGAGCGCCGTGACGAAACAGTAGATAGTGAAGAGACCCGTCACAGTACTCGTCAGACCGGTCACGATGCCGCTGACGTAGAGGGATGCTCCGATGATCAATCCTGCGATGCGGAGCCGTTGGTCGATGGTGCCGACATTCGTTACCATGATGTTCCCTTTCAAGGTCAGATGTTCTCAGGTCGTTTTTGGTGCGGTACGGGCGCCGCGCCATTCGGCAATGGATGAACCGGAGGATACCATATTCGATCCTGCCATTCCTCCTCTGCCATTGTGCCGGCGGGAACGATGGAATGTGCTGCAGAATCCGCCGATGGACTGCTGCCGCGGTGCTGCTTGTGTTGGTATTCACGGTTCGTCATGCCGGTGTTCCTTTCCCCGCAGGACGGTGCACTGCCGCCTGTGTCCGTGCGAATTCCAGTGCGTTGTTCCTGTCAAAGAACCAGTAGAGGGATCTCTTCCATCGGAACCAGAGGAATGCGCGAGAGCGTCGGATGATCCAGACGCAGGGATCGGTCCGGTCGTGCAGCAGTTCGAATACCCAGGTGCCGTTGTTGGAAATCACGGTCCGTTGTCGAGTAGGGGAGTTCATTGTGATCGCTCCTTCATAGTGTGGAGCAGATGCGGAGCGGTGGTGAGGGTCAGCAGCAGGGTGTGAAAAGGATCCTATGGTGGTATGCTGTCGGCGGTCGCTGTCTGCGCTCCGCACGGTGACCGGTCGGCCGCGGAAGGATGTGTGTATTCCGGCCGCCGGAGGATCGTGTGTGTACCTTCAATGTCCTTCTTCCCCGCCGCAATAGCAAGGGGTGAGAGGAACCTATCTTTTCAGGATGAGAACCGGTGTTTTGTGGAACAAATGTATGATATATCCTTGTGAGGTAGAGGTGGGTGTGTCGTTGCCGGTGTTCATGCTGGCCGCGGCAGATCCGGAGCCCTGTCGGTGATGAACATCCTGCCCGGTTCACATCATGGAAGCGAACAGGTCGGAATGCTCTTCGAACGAGGCGAACAGATCGTCGGCCGTGGCGGATGGTGAGTCGACGGTGATTGAAGGAACGTGTTCGGAAAGGACGGTGGACCAATCCTCCGCCGGATCCAGACCGATGGACCGTTCACCGATGCCGCTGTCCCATCCTTCGGTAAGCAGGTCGGCGCTGCGTACCACGGCGCAGAGGAGTGCGAAGTTGGGGGAAGCGACCGGGCGATGATGGTACTGCATCGCATCGAGATACTCTTTGGGAAGACGCCATCGTTCACCGAGTTGTTTGCCGATCTCGGTATGATCGATCGCCAGCACCTGCTTCTCGGCCTCCAGATCGGTGATGCCGCCGCTCTCCACGAGCGTTTCGACGGAGCGGTACTGTTCCGGGAAATGCTGGATGATGACGAGTTTCCCCATATCGTGCAGCAGACCGGCGGTGTATTCCTTCCCTTCCGTGGGAAGGCGGAAGCGTTCCGCCAGAAGGCGGGCCGTAACGGCGACGGAGACCGAATGTCTCCACAACCGCTCCAGTGTTCCGCGCTGACGGTCATCGAGGGACTGGAGGCGGGACCGCATCTGGTATGTCAGCACCAGATGACCGATCTCATCCATTCCGAGCATACGGAGCGCCTGGGGGATGTCCGTCACATCGCGGCGGAGTCCATAGAACGGGGAGTTCGCGACGTGGAGGATCTTGGCGGTCATGGCGGGATCGGAACCGATGAGCGCGGCGATGCGGGCGAGCGTGGCATCGCCGGAGGAGACCGCCTGCAGGATCTCGGTGACGGCGGGCGGGAACGGTACGACATCGTTGATGCGCCGGATCTCGGAGCGCACATCGCGCTGGGCGGTATCGTGTGCCGCCGTGATCATGTCCTTCTCCAATATTGCAGCGGCTGCGGTGTGTTGAGGCATCCGTCCACGATGGAACAGTCACCGAGCTTCCCCGCGCTGCGCAGCGCATCGAGCCGCTCCACGAGCATGGTGCGGAAATCGGCCGGCAAGACCGGATTGATGTGGATGCCGGTCCCGCCTTCGAAGCCGGCCTGCACGTTCACGCGCCATTTCAGTTCGATATGCCACGGCATGGTATAGACCGCATCCATCGGTGTATAGTACCATTCCTCATTGCAGGAGAGACCGCTCCCCAGTGCGGCGTGGCAGGCGTGGACCAGATCGCTGAATCCCCGCAGCTCCTCCCGGCTCAGCTGGAACGGACGGCAGGCCGCGGAGGCGGAATAGATCTCGATGGTGGGGAAGCGGTGTCCGATGCCGACGAACGCAACGGCGTGATCGTTCTGAGCGAAGATCAGATTATGCTGGGAGGCGAGGTTCGTACCGAGTTCGTTGAACACATTCGGGTCCTGCAGCGCCATCTGTACCTTGCCGGTGACAGTGGCCCCCCATTCATCCAGCGCGCAGACCTGCTTGTGCAGATGGTCCACGGATGCGCCGGCGCTGCGGAGCCAGTTCTGGAAGACGCTGATATAGCGGATGTAGGGATTGGTCTCCAGCATATCCCGCATCGTGTCGATGGTGATGGTGAAATACCGGAAGTGTTCTTCGGGGGTGAGTTCGCCGGAGGAGCAGAGCTGGGTGTCGTATTCGGCCCCCTCGGCATAATGCCGCCGTCCGATGATCAGGTCGTGACAACCGCCGAAGAATCCGTCGAACACCGAATTCCTCCCGCTCCGCAGGATGCTCTCCGCCTGTTCCTCGGTCATTCCTCCCTGCATCAGTTTGTACATGGCGATGGACTGGATGTGCGGAAGTCCGGTAGGATGCTTCAGATAAGAGGTGCGCCACTGGTCCACCGTGGCGGGATGTTCATACTTGTAGTTCTTCCGCCAGTAATCGGCGGTGACGATCTCGAACATGTTCCCCACGCGGCGAAACTCAGCCTGCTGCTGTTCGATCTGGTCCGGCATCAGGTAATAGAGGATCTCATGCCGGCTGCCGTTGCTGACCAGCCGGGATTTCTCCGGAGCGATGCGGGTGTACTGGTGCTGACAGAAGATGCAGGAATGGTCGGCCGTGCCGCCGGAGATCCGTTTTGCCGTGACCGGGATGGCGTTGGTGAGCGGTTTATTGCCTCGGCCGGGAATGGACCAGACCTCGGTGCCGTTGAACGGATTGGTCTGTTTGACGGTACCATCCGTCATGGTGTGATAATATGCGCTGTACTTCCTGGAGAGCATCGCTGTGCCGCCGTTCAGGCCGCCTCGGTCTCTACCGGCACCGCCCCGTTCAATCGCAGGTCGTACCGGAAGACATCTTCGTGGATGCGGTGCGCTTCGCCCCAGTCGTTCCAGCCGACGTCCGAGATATCCATCACGCAGAGGCGCGAGGGGACCTTCTCCAGGACAGCGGAGGAGAAATTGATCGATGGGATGCGCTCATACAGCGCGTTCAGTGCATGCCAGCTCTCCTGCCGGCCGTGCACCCGGCGGTAGCGGTCGAATGCCGTATGCAGTTCCGGGATGCACCGCAGGATGGTCTGCATCAGTGTCCCGGTCCGCCCGATGATGACGAAGGTGTTCCAGAGGTACTCACCCGACAAGGAGCGCGCCGGTTTCTCGGCGAACGAGCGGACGGTGTACAAGGGGTACCGTTCCGCCGTCCTGTCCTGCTCTCCGATCTCGATGCAGCCGTATCCATGGTCCTCGCGGTCCGGCCGCACGCCGAGCAGCACCAGTTTCTCCGGATGCTGTTCGGTGTATTCCGTCGCGGAGCGGACGTACTGTGCGAACTTCCGTTCATCCAGGATGAAGTGATCGGACGGGAAGATAGCGGTGACGGAGGTCGGGTCCTGATGCTGGATGGTAGAGAGTCCGAGAAGGATGGACGCCGCGGTCTCACGGCAGTACGGCTGGACGAGCACGGAACGGTCGGCATCGCCGCGCAGCTGTTCACGAACGAACGGAAGATGCCTGCCGCTTACAATAGTGATGATCCGTTTCGGATCGGTCATCTGCACCGTACGGTCGTACGTATGCTGCAGCATGGACCGGGTGCCGACGAATGCACAGTATTGTTTCGGGCGGTCATGGTCATAGAACAACCTGGTGAATTCGCTCAGTCTGTTGCCGTTCCCGCCGGCAAGGATGATACTCCATCGGCGTCGTTCGTCGGTCCCAGAACTACCAAGACGGTCTGCATCGGTCATGTATGACATAGGAGCCCCCGTTCTACTATTATAGAATGTGGAATCAATGTACATGCCGAATGTTTTTCATCCTCCGCGATACCGCGTACGCCGAAAAATGCTCAAAAACGCAGTTTTTGTGGAAACAAAATGAAAGAGATATGAATTGGACTGTTCACTATTGAACAGATGCAGGGTAGTGGTCAGGGGCAGTGTAAACTGAAAAGCAATTATCAAAATCCAAGATTACAAAATCCAAAATTACGCAAGTCGATGCGCAGGAAAAGCACTCCCGCAGAATTCGCAGATTAACGCAGAAGGGAAAGAAGAAAAGCAGAATCTCAGCAAGTCGAGGCGCAGAAAAGCAGTCCCGCAGAAATCGCAGATTACCGCAGAAGGAAAAGAAGAAAAGCAGAAGCTGAGCGAGTCGATGCGCAGGAAAAAACCTTCCCGCAGATCACGCAGATAAACGCAGAAAGAAAAAGAAAAGAAATGCACAAGTCGATGCGCAGGAAAAACACAAAACAATCCCGCAGATCACGCAGAAAGAAAAGAAGAAAAGCAGAAACAGAGCAAGTCGATGTGTAGGAATTAATCAAAGGAGCGGAAGGGATGAAAATTCAGCGAAGTATGGGACGTAAAGGAACGGAGGTCATTTGAAGCCGTATTTCTTCACATGCTTGTACGCTACATATAATGCGCCGGCGGTCATGGCGCCGGAGAGGGTGATTTTGAATGCTTTCTCGGCCGGGGTCTGATAGAGCTGCAGTTTGAGCGGTGCGGTGAGGTCCGTCGGAGCGGATCGCTCCCACGCGAAGGTCTGCGGAGTACCGGCGAAGGACTGATAGAGCGGGAGCTGACGGTTCTGCTCCGGCTGTGCGACGGCGAAGGTGAACGGCAGCGTGAAGACCGGCTGCTCCAGAAGGATGCCGGGGTCCGGCATCCGGAGCAGGGTGAGAGCGGTGTCCGCCGGAGCAGTGCGTTCCTGCGCACAGAGCGGAAGGATGATGAATGACACTATGATCACAAGGGATCGTTTCATTCTTTTTACCGCTGCGAGTCCCGCGGCTGCTTTCGTGTGAATGCCAATCCTCCGAATCCGGAGATGACCGCCATGTAGAAGCCGAGGTCGTACCACCAGCCGGTGTTGTTGCGGGCGTAGAGCACCACCTCCGCATCGAAGAGTCCCACGATGAGCGAGAACGGCGCGATCCATCCGTGCCAGATACCGGTGAAGAATCCTGCCGGTTCGATGTTGGCCTGCGGACCCTGATGCGGGAAGCAGCCGGAGAACAGTATGACGGAGAAGGCGATGATACTGATGGAAGTGAGTGCTTTCATGATTCAGTCCTGGAGTATGGTGCTTCAGAGATCAGAAACGGTTCTCAATTGGTGTCAAACTCAAGTTCACTTCTCCGTCTTGACAGTGACAGGGATGGTCAATGACGGATTCGTCTTCGGTGCAGTCACAGCACTCAGGACGGTGAATTTCAATTGCAACGACGCGAGGTTCTGTACGGTCTTCACGCGCAGGGTGGTGACGCTGTTCGCCGGGGCAGTGAGGACGGAGGTGTTGTCGTAGAACAGATACTCGCCGGCGTTCTGCAGGATGATGTCGGAGCTGGAATTGTTCCGCAGCTTCACGACCAGCACGGAGGTCTTGCCGGAGTAGACGGCGCTCTCCACCGTAAGGCAGCGCTGCAGCAGGGGAAGCAGGAATTCCTCCCGGCCGATGAGCGTGTTGTTGAAACTCACCACGGTCCGTCGGGCGAAGAGCGCTTCTTTCATGGCGGAATCGGTGCGGCTGGAAGCGAAGATGAGCGTCACGGGACGACGGCCTTCCGGTACGTTGTACTGCCAGTCGATCAATCCATGGATATCCGATGACCCGATCATGGTCAGATTATGATCGAGGGCGATCTGCAGCGCCTCGTCCGAATAGGAATCCTCGTTCACCACTTCGATGCCGTCCAGCAATCGCTCCCTGAGGAGTGCTTTGTGCACGTCGGTCAGCTTCGCGGCGCCGTCCTTCACCTGTCCGATCCAGTGCGGATGGTTCCAGAAGACGAACGCTCCCTGCCGTTTCGCTTCCCGGAAGACCTCCACAGAATCAGGGATGAGCATCTTGTTCGCGTCGGAAAGGAAGATCGCGTTGCTGTGTCCGGGCGGCATGCGCCGGGTGATCTCCGAGCCGTTCACCACGATGAGTTTCTTCTCTTTGGCTGCAGCAACAGCAAGGGCGAATGCGCGGTTCCTGTCGGGATGGGGGATGTCGTTCTTGTGCGGCTGGTATTCCAGATGTTCCGTCAGGGAGATGGCGTCGAGTCCGTCCTTCAGCGCCTCTTCCACGCGGATGGTCGGCCAGACCTCGCCGTCCGAGAAGACCGTATGCTGATGCAGGTCCGCTTTGAGCGTGACGTACCCCGGGATGTCCGGATAGAGGAGCATACGTCCGTGGCGGTGAGGATCGTGGGATTCGGCGATTCCGATGAGCAGGAGCAGCAAGAGCAGTATACGACGCATATGATTCCTCGGTCAGGTTGAGTGGGATACAGCAAAACGGCGGTCCGGACCGGATTCGTTCATCAATCCGGCCATCATCACAAAGGCAGAGATGAAGATCACCTGTGTGAGGAGACCTTCATTGATCCCGGGGATCCGCATGGACGCCGGGATGCTCAGGAACAAAAGGATCGTGATCAATCCGCGGGGGGCGACGAACAGCACCGCTCCGGCATCGATCCTTGTGATACGGAAATACAACGCTCGGGTCACCAGCACGAATCCAGCGATGGTGAACGCAACCATAAGGGAGGATGGATCGGCGAGTGAACGGACATCGGTGTAATATCCGAACATGATGAAGAAGAAGGACCGGACCACGAATGTCACCTCGGCGACAAGATGTTTGAACGGCACCAGTTCGCCGGCGATCCGCGAGGGGTCGATAAGACCGCGGATGATGCGGACGGGGGACCAGTGCAGGTCCAGCAACCGGAGGTTGTTCAGAAAGAGACCGAATGCCATCACGAGTACCAGGGACGGGAGATCCATTTTCTTTGCGATGGAATAGAGCAGCAGGAGGATCGCGATGATCGGAATGACCTTGACATGATGGGTGATGCGTTGCAGCAACATGCCGAGTCCAAAACTCGCGGCTGCCGAGATGAGGAGTACAGAGCCGATCTGAACAACGAAACCGGCGATAGTCGTGATGCCGTACTCCTCGTTCATCACCAGGAAATTGAAGAAGAGGATCCCGATGATATCTGAAAACGTACTCTCATACACGACGAATTCCCGCCGCTCCGGTGCCAGATGGAAGACGCCCGAGATCGCAATGGCACTGCTGATGATCCCGAGGGGGATGGCATTCACCAGCGACGGGAGCCATGGTGATCCGAAGAGGACCGTGAAGAGAGCGGCGAAAGCGAGTGAGCACAGGACCAGGAGAACGATGGCCGCAAAGAGGGTGCGGCCGATGAGCGGCAATTTCTCCCTGCGTAATTCAAGGTCAAGGCTCCCTTCCAATACGATGAGGATGAGTCCGACCGTTCCGATCACCGGTAGTGCAGGGCGGAGGTTGGGAATAGCGAAGGTGAACAACTCCGCCGCCTGTCGGACGATGATACCCAGCAGCATCAGCAGGATCACACCGGGGACGCGCGTCCGTTTACCTGAGAGGTCGAAGATATACGCCAGCAGCGTCAGTACACAAAGCGATATGATAATATAGGTCGTCAAAAGGACTTCGGGTGATGGTCCCGGATCATCGGGTGAAAGAATCGATCACTTTGTTGATGGCCGCGGAGCAGACAGGATCGAATCCGACGAGACTCAGCGAGAACATCCGGCAGTCCACGGCAGGCCGAAAGATCCCCTTCGAAACATAGCCGGCCCCTTCGAAGGTGCCGACCTTACCTTTGTATTCCGCATTCTTCACGATCTCCTGCGTTGCCTGGTAGAGAGGCTCGCGTTTGGCGTAGTAATCAGGTGCCAGACGGTCCAGCCTTCCGCGCAATGCTTCGAGTGAATCGTATGCCTGTTTGTTCCACGGTGTTGGGATAGGGGTGGAGGGATCCACCATGGAGGACCATTTCAGTTCCTTGCGGTCCGTGGCGGCGGTCAGGTTCGGTTCCCACGGTTCCACGCCGGACTGGTAGAAGTCGGTGTAGGAGACGGAAGAGGTGTAGTACTCATCCCCGAGTCCGCCGAAGGAGTGTCCCAGTTCGTGCACGAACACGTAATCCATCTGCCATTCCATCCCTTTCGCATCGGTGTTGGCGAAGCAGGTGGTGTAGAGATTGTAGATGCCGCCGCCGCCGTAGCGGTTGTCGTTCACCAGGATGGCGATCGCGTCGTACGGCACCTGTCCGGCGATATCGCGCAGGGTGCGGTTCTCCTCGGTCAGGATGTACCGTGCGCTGCCGAAGGTATCATACATGGTGCCGAGCGCGTTCTCCTTCCATTCGTTCTTCCCCGGTTTGTCGATGCCGCTCTCTGCCGACTCCACTTCGATGGTCCAGACATTGAAATCCTTCCTCCGTTCTTTGAACGGCGAGGTCCCGAACAGCACATCGGAATAGTGCTTCGCATGGTCCCGGAACTTCTGCATCTCCGCTTTGGTGTAGCCGTCCCCGAGGATGAGCAGGTCCACCTTCGCGGAGGGTGCGCCGTTGTCGACGAGCTTCGTCTGTTTGAACTGCGGTGTGCGCCGCTGTCTGTTCACCGCGGCGGGATCGTTCGGATCGATGACGGCTGAGAAGAGTTCACGGAAGATCATCCGTTTGTCGCGCCGGCTGATGGTGAGCTGCACCTTCGCTTTAGGGAAGGGGATGCGGACGGTCTCGTGGAGCGTTTTCATGATGCCGGCGTTCGCCTCATCCGTAGAATGCCACTCATTGAAGATGGAGGAGTATCCGCGCGAGTAGATCAGTGCGCCGGAGGCGACATCGAACACGCGGAGCATGTATTCGCCGTAGTTCAGCGGATCGAGCAGCTGCGTGCGGCTGCCGGGCCAGATGCCTTCATCGTACAGCTTGTCCAGCGCGAAGAGTTCGGTCCCTTTCGTGCCGGTATGGTGGTAATCTACCCTCAGCGTCCGGTCGGAGAAGTACCGGTCGAATACCGGGGCTTGGGCGGAAAGGATCGTGATGACCGTGAAGAAGAAGAGGATGAGCGTGCGCATGTTGAGGGCCTCGATGGTGGTGTGAGCGGGTGTGCGGTCTGCACCTCCGTATGGTTCGGAACGGTTCAGTCGTTGTCGTGCTCAGCGCGGCCGGTCCCGAACGTGCGGCGGAGACCGTCCACGAACTGCAGTTTCTGACCGGCAGTGAAATTCGCTTCCGGGTGGAGCAGCAGGTAGGGACCGATCGGCATCGATCCGCGCTGCACTTCTTCCGCGGCGTCATCGCCGCCCCGCTGCGACCTGTCCCACTCGGATGCATTGAAGTGCTTCCGTCCCTCCCTGATATCCTGTTCGATCAGCCAGGATCCGGGGGCGATGGTGCTGTACCAGGGATACCGTGTTTCATTGCTGTGGCAATCCCCGCATGCCGTCATGAACGTAGTCCGTGTCTGCGGAGAGTCCCACGGCGGCTCGCCGGTCACAGGCGGATTCGTCCGGTCGAAGGAGGAGGGGATGAACTGAATGATAACGAACAGTATGCCGAGAGCGGCTGCGGTACGACGGGCGATGCGTGTGAAGCGGGGGTTGAGCATGGGGAAAGTGTAAGGAGTTTTGCGGGAAAATTCAATCGTTTTTCGCATCTTCCCGGTGACAGGG
>JABWAK010000189.1 GCA_013361065.1 Bacteroidota bacterium | reverse complement strand
CGTTCTCGCCGCTCGCGATGGTCTCGAGTTCATCCTCCATCTTCGCGGTGAATTTGTAATTGACGATCTCCGGGAAGCATTTCATCAGGATCTTGATGACCACCTGACCCAGGCCGGTCGCGAACAGCTTCCGGTCCTGCTGGTCCACATACTGACGGTTGAGGATGGTCGAGACGATCTGCGCATAGGTACTCGGACGGCCGATGCCGAGTTCCTCGAGCTTTTTCACGAGACTGGCTTCGGTGTACCGTGCCGGCGGCTTGGTGAAATGCTGCCGGGGCAGCAGCTTCTCCAGCGAGGTCCGCTGATCGACAGCAAGTCCGGCCGGGATCTTGGAGGTCGGATCCTCATCGGCATCGATCCCCTGTTCCTCCAGCACATCATCGTACACCTGCAGGAATCCGCGGAAGAGCGGCACCGAACCGGTCGCCCGGAAGAGGTACGCACCGCCGGTGATGTCCACCGTGAGCTGCTCGAACGTGGCATTGCTCATCTGCGACGCAACGAACCGGTTCCAGATCAACTGGTAGAGTGCGAAGAGGTCCTTCTCCAGGTGTTTCTTTACGTACTTGGGTGTGAATTTGATGGAGGTCGGCCGGATCGCTTCGTGCGCATCCTGCGAGGATTTCCCCTTCTTGTACTCGCGCTTGTCCTTGGGGAGGTATTCCGCTCCGTAATTGGAGTAGATGTACTCCCGCACCGCTCCCACCGCCTCTTCGCTCAGCCGCGTCGAGTCCGTACGCATGTAGGTGATGAGACCAACCGTACCGTCCTCTCCGAGGTCGATACCTTCATAGAGTTTCTGCGCCAGCATCATGGTCCGTTTCGCCGACAACCGCAGACGGCTGGCGGCCTCCTGCTGCAGGGTGCTGGTGATGAAGGGAGGATTCGGATTGCGCTTCACTTCCTTCTTCTGCACATCGCTGATGGAATACTGCTGCTGTTTGATGGCAGTGACGTGCTCATCGGAGACCAGCTGATTGGCGATGACCGGATCCTTGCCGGAGATCTTCACCAGACGCGCGAAGAACGGCTCCGAGACATCGGTCTTGAACTCGGCAGTGATGGACCAGTACTCCTCCGGAACGAACTTACGGATCTCCTCTTCCCGTTCACAGATGATACGGAGTGCCACCGACTGCACACGGCCGGCGGAGAGTCCATAATAGACGGTCTTCCAGAGGAACGGACTGACCTTGTAGCCGACCAACCGGTCCATGGCACGCCGTGCCCGCTGTGATTCCACCAGATTGGCATCGACCGCACGGGGATTGCTCATCCCTTCCGCGATGCCGGTAGGCGTGATCTCATGGAACAGCACACGATAGATGTTCTTGTTCTTATCCTCGAGTTCCTCGGCGATATCGGAGGCGATCGCTTCACCCTCACGGTCCGGGTCGGTCGCGATATAGATGTTCTTGGCGTCGGCGGCGTAGTGTTTCAGCTTCCCCACCACGGCTTCCTTCCCTTCGATCACTTCATACACGGACGCGTACCGGTTCTCCACATCCACGCCGAGCTTGCTCTTCGGCAGGTTCTTGATATGCCCGACCGATGCCTCGACGACATAGTCCTTCCCGAGGTACTTGTTGATCGTCTTGGCTTTCGACGGTGACTCTACGATGATTAACGATTTTCCCATGTTCCTGTTGCCAATCCCCTGACTAATTGATTGCATCCTTGCCGCCCAGCATGGTCCGGCTCCCTGTGTTGAATGAATCGTCGTTCTCCGCCATCAGCTGTGCGACCATGGTCTTGATCTCCGCAAGGTCCACGGTCGTGTACCCGCTCATCATCACACGGTCGATGAGCACTTCGATGTCCATATCGGTGATGAGGCCCAGCTCGCGCAGCTGGATGACGTATCCGTACGCATCGGCATTGATCACCGCCCGCTCCACATCGTGCAGCATGCGGTGGGAATGCGGCGATGCCGGCGCCGTATCCGTGATGATGTTCTCTCCGTCCGAGATCCGTTCGTACAGCCAGTTGAAAGCGGTACTGATCTCGGTCGTGGAATATCCCTTCCGTGACAGCACGGTCAGATCGATATCGGTGATCGGGATGTTGTTCCTCAGTTCACCGATAAGATAGACCAATATTTCGACGATCCGTTCCTGCATGAATTCCCCTTCGTTCACCTCTTCCGGTCCAGTGCGGCCACATACCGCTCCTGGCGCCGGTCCATCACCCGTTTCGCACCGGGTGTCGTATCATCGTATCCCAGCGTGTGCAGAACGCCGTGGACGACCAGCCGGACCATCTCGTTGGTCACGGTCACTCCATGTTCCGCCGCCTGACGCCGCAGCTGCTGCCGGTTGATATAGATCTCCGCGACCGGTTCCCCCTCCTCCATCGGGAAGGTGAGGATGTCCGTCACATAGTCATGCCGCAGGAATTTCCGGTTGATGGTCCGCATCATCCGGTCATCGACGGCCACGAAGGAGAAGTGCGCGGCACGCACCCGCTCCGCAGCACAGACGTACGCCACGATCCTGCGGACCGCCGGCCCGGGAAGGGCCCGCTGCCCGGCTGCAGCAGCATTCTCCACTGAGATCATCGTTTCGTTGCTTTCTTCGTTCCGTCCGTCAGGGAGAGAGCGATACCGGCCAGCATCACATCGATGCTCAGCACCCGGTAATCGCCGGAGAGGATGGTGCGGTCGATGTTCGCATAGAACGTACATCCCCCCTCCTTCTCGATGACGATCGCCGAGACCTTGTCCTTGGTCTCACCGATGAACGTCACTTCACCGACGTCGTTGCTGACAACATAACCGTTGCAGAACTGCAATTGGAAATGCGTATTGTGCGTGTATGCGGAGACGAGATTCCCCTTCTTCCTCCCGATGGCGATATTCGGATAGATCTCCAGCGCAAGCTGCCGGTTCTCCTTGCCGTTGGAGAGTTCGAACCGGAAATTGTTCCCTTTCAGTTTCCCCTGCACGCCGAGCACTTTTCCGATCTTCGTGATATCGGATCTGGTGAATGTCGATTTCATACGGAATGTCCCTCAAACAGAAAAACCCCGTACTCGTCTGCCGGGGTTCGATGTCTCACGGTAGTATGGGAATTGAGATCGTTCAAATGAGCATCAGGTCTGTACAAATATAGAGAGAGGTTGGTATGCAAGTCAAGTTTTTCATTCCTACCATGCCAGTTCCTCCCCTTCCGTGGCGGCAGAACAGCGGAACGAGTACTGCCGGGCGGCCATCAGGTCCCGGCAGCGGGCGAGGATCCCGTCGATCTGGTCATCGGTCCTGTTCGGCTCATGGTGGAACAGGATGCAGTGCTTCACCTGTGCAGCGGACGCGACCGCCAGTGTGTATGCATAATGCGAATGACCCCATCCGACCTTCTCGGCATATTCCTCCGGCGTGTAGGTGGCATCGTGGATGAAGACATCGGCATTCCGTGCGAACCCGATGATCCGGTCGTTCGGATCGCCGGCGACATCCCGGAACCGTTTCATCACGGCCGGCTCGAAATTGGTCAACCCGGCGACCGCTGCACGGTCGAACGGTTCGTTGTCGCTCACGTAGACGAGGGATTTCCCCGCATGATCGATCCGGTACGCCACCGTGAATCCCGGATGATTGACGTACATCGTGCGGACGCGCGCATCACCGATCCGGAACTCCTCCTCACCGATGCTCCTGAACCGGAGCCGTGCTTTCAACTCGTTCAGCTGGATCGGGAAGTAGATCTTCTTCATCTGGTCGGCGATGATATGCTCGAGGTCGATCTCCTCCCGGTCCGTTCCGACGACGGTGATCTCATTCCCGGCGACGAATGCCGGTTTGAAGAACGGGAATCCCTGGATATGGTCCCAGTGCGGGTGGGTGATGAGGATATGGGTATTGACGGTCTCACCGCTGGCGATGAGACGATCGCCGAGATTGCGGATACCGGTGCCGGCATCCAGGATGATCAGACTGCCGTCGTCCAGACGGAGTTCGAGGGACGGTGTATTCCCGCCGTACCGAACGGTACCGCTCCCCGGTGTCGGTATCGATCCGCGAACTCCCCAGAACTTCAGTCTCATGCGAACAGCCTTCTGCAGCGATTATCGGTAGGTAGCGACATAATCGACATAGTTCTGTGCCGATCGTTCCAGGAATTTCCTTTCGTCGCCGGTGAGCGGACGGACGACCTTTGCCGGCACCCCTGCCACCAGCATCCCTTCCGGAACGACCATCCCCATCGGAACGACCGCACCGGCAGCGACCAGTGCATAGGGGCCGACGGTCGCATCGTCCAGCACGACCGCCCCCATTCCAATTAAGGAATAATCTTTAATAGTGCAAGCGTGAATGACGGCGCTGTGACCTACGGTCACATTCGAGCCGATATGGGTGGGAAACTTCTTGTTGGTGACGTGGATGACCGAATTGTCCTGGATATTGGTCCGTTCGCCGATCCGGATGAAATTCACATCCCCGCGGATGACGGTATTGAACCAGACGCTGGAATCCTTGCCGATCACGACATCGCCGATGATATGGACCCCCTCGGCGATGAAAACGGTGGGATCGATGACGGGGGTGATCCCTTTGTAAGTGATGATCCCCATCAGAGCGCTTTCGGAGGGGCCCAGCCGGGACGGCTCCATTTCATCAGTTCGATATGGACACTGCCGAGGATGACCTTCATCTTCGCGACGATGGGGATCCCGGCATCATCGTTGCTGAAATATCCCTGGAAGTACCCGGTGAGACCGAAGACGCCGGTGAAATCGGAGGTACCGTCGAACTCGACGGTCTGCACGGGATACTTCACCGCTTCGATCTCCTGTTCGCCGACCTTGTTCATGAAGTTGAAATGGGTCTTGTACGATTTCTCGTTGACCAGCACCGGTACGCTGTATTTCCGCGTCTGCTTGAAGTTCTTCCGCGCATAGAAGAAGAGCGAGAGTCCGTCGAGGTTCCGTTCCGTGACCGTTTCCTCGCCCGTTTTGACGACCACCGGACCGGGCTCCGTCCCGATCTCGTACATCATCTTGTTCTTCTTATAGTTGTAGGTGTACTTCACATACGGCATCTTCGCCGGTTTCCCGGTGTTGTGCGTGATGAAGAACTGCGAGAAGGCATCCTCATCCATCTCCGTATAGAAGACCTGATGCAGGTCGACGAACGGCAGTCCGCTGTACGAATCAGCGAATGCTTTCGCTTTATAGACCATCACACCGTTGCGGCGGGCCGTGTCGAGGATTTGCATCTTGATGGAACCGATATCGAAGATGGAGTAGCTCACATTATAGACCAGCTCCTCCCCGATCATGAACGGAGCGGAGCCTTCCGGCGCCTGGAAATAGACGGAAGGGGCTGCGACGGCCTCCGGGGGGCGGTGAGAAATGGTCGGGAATGATACGATCGCCAGCAGCGCCGCCAGGGCGCTGCCGGTGACCAGAGTAAGGGTTCGTGCAATGTTCATACAGTGGCGGTCAGTTCAGGCGCGCGAATTTCTCGGCTTCGGGGAAGAGTGAGATGGCCTTCTTCACCTGGCTGTCGATTCCGAGCAGCTGGTTCACCTCGGCGCGCTCGGCCGAGACGATCATGCCGCGATCCGAGTGCGCGAGCGTCAGGTGCCCGTGCTGGGAGAACATCAGGTTGAAGTCGAGGTCCTGGGCGAGGTGCTCGTACAGCCTGACGCTGTCGCGGTAGAACTCGGCCCCCTCCGGCGTGCGGTAGTTGGAGCGGACGATCGTCGTGTTGCGGCCGGAGCCGCCCGCGCCGATGTAGTTCTTCTCGAGCACGCAGACGTCCGTGATCCCGTGGTTCTTGGCCAGGTAGTAGGCGGTCGCGAGCCCGTGGGCGCCGCCGCCGATGATGACCACGTCGTAGCGCGGCTTCAGCTCGTGGCGCCGCCACATCTTCTTCTTGAAGAAGATGTCTTTCACTGGCTTCGCACCTCGATCGTGTCGGCGCCCGCGGGACCGCCGCCGAGCGGTTCGGCGGCGTCGAGGGCGACCTCGTACAGGTAGTGGCCGTACTCCTGGGGGAAGACGATCCAGGTGCCGGTCGCGCCCCGGTCGAGGACGTGCGCCGGCACGTGCGAGACCATGCCGCTCGCGGGCAGCTCGTGCAGGTGTGTGAGGCGACCGAGCACCCGCGATGCCTGCGGGCCCACGAGCGCGAGGATCCCGAGCGCGGCCGTCTGATCGAGGGCAAGCG
>JABWAK010000188.1 GCA_013361065.1 Bacteroidota bacterium | reverse complement strand
AAAGACCCGTTTTTTGACATCCCGCCAGCGGGCGATCACCTCCACCCGGCGAAGTTGGACGTCCAGGTCCTCGTTGAACAGGTCCTGCGACTCCACGGCATTCTTCTTCTGCAGCGAGGCGACGGTGCTGCGGGTGGCCCGGGCAAGCGCCATGAGCGCATTCTGTTCCGCCCGCTGCCAGGAGCTGGATTCGTAATAGTAGTCCTCGGAGGTACCGACACCGTAATGATACTGCTTATGGGAGGGAAGCTTCTCCACCCATTCCGGCTGGGGCACGGAGGAGATACGGACCGACTCCTTCATCCCCTCCTCCACCCGGCAGGCGGAGGAATCCCCAAGCAGCACGATGGTCTTCTGTTTGTCCACGAACGCATCCAGGATGCGGAGCGACGATTGCAGCTGTTCCCCCATCGTGGAGTCGTACGTTTCGGTGTAGCTCGCACCCATGGAGTGGACCCCTGCCTCGGTGGTCCAGAATGCCTGTCCCCCTTTGATGGTGACCGTGGTGTATTTCGCGAGCAGTTCACAACCGGTACGGAATGCGAGGGCAACGGCCGAGTCCCGGTACAACGACGGTGCACGCATCACCGCGACCGCCTTCATGCCGCAGGGGATGCTCCCCTGTTCCAGGAACCAGCGGGGATACTCCTGCGCAACGGCAGCGGAGACGAGGATGAGCAGCAAGGCAACGGAGCGGATGGTCTTCATGGGAACTCCAGAAAAGCGAACGCCATCAGCAGGGTATGCTGATGGCGTCGTATGACATGCGGAGCAGAACGATCACTGTCCTTTTTTGGACTCTTCGTACTTCTGCACTTCCTCGTCCAGTTCCTTGTACGACTGGGAGGCGCGGAAGCGGGTGTAGAGCTGTTCGTTCTTCTTGATCTGTTCACGGAGCGCTTCCTGTGCGGCGCCGAGCGGATACTCAACGAGCACATACGCGCGCCAGTTGTTGCCGTCCTTCACGATCTTCTTCTGTTTCTCCTTGGAACCGCTGAGGCTCGTGGAGACGACGGTCTTGGAGGCCTGGGTGAACTGGTCGAGCAGCTGTGCATCATCGCCGATGCCGGTCTCTTCCGTGAAGCGTTTCTGCAGGGCGTTGATCTTCACTTCCACCTGACGGCCGAGTTCCACGCGTGCTGCCTGGGTCGCCTTGTCCACCGCGGTCTGCATATCCTTGCTGGTGGAGGTGTTCACCGAGTGCAGGAAATTCGGGTCGGAGGGGGGATTCATGTACCATTCCGGCACATCGCCGGTATCGGTCTTCTGCAGCGGTTCACTGCTGCCGCCGCAGCCGACGAACAGCACTGCCACGAGCGCTGCCGCGAATAACGATTTCAGTATCTGCATATTGCCTCCTTTGATTGATGGTGGAATTGAGCTGTTTCGTTCATGTCAGTGGGTTCTGTGGTACGAATATAAATAGTTTCATATCCAAATGAAAGCACCGCCAGGGCTAATTGGCCCGGAGTTGACCTGCCTCACGGATGTGTCCGCGCTCAATGGTGAAGACATTCCATACCGTTCCCTCCTTTTTCCGCGGTACGGTGAAGACTTTGAGCAATTTCCCCTCCCCATAGACCTTCACCATCGCTTTGGACTCGGAGAGCGCGGCAGAACTGCTGTTCTTGGCATTGGAGTAATCATGGATAAAATACTCGTATGTCGAGGAGGCAGAGATCTCGTTCACGGTGATGGTCTCCGGACCGTATCCCCGCATCGCATCGATGTCGAGCATGCCGCTCTTGTCCGCCAGCGTCCGCATGTTCCGGTACGAGATGTGATATCCGTCCGCCCCCTGCTTCACCAGATGCGCGTCCAGGTCGAGCGGCTTCTTGTCCCAGTCGACCACGATGCGGACCCGTTTGATGTCCATCACCGGCGAGATGGAAATGCGGTTGAAGAAGAGGGTGCCGGCCATGATCTCTATCGGCACGGCGGAGGTGATATAACCATCCGCAGCGATGGTCGCCGTCAGCACGCCATCTTCCGGCGGGGCGGGAAAGAGCAACTTCCCTTCCTCGTCCGTCACATACTCACCAACGGATCCGATGACCACAACGGCTCCGGGGACCGGTCGTCCGTTAACAGCATTGTGGATACGGAGGGTGAGCGCGCCGCTCTCCATCTCTTCGAAGATATCGGCGGACTTGGTGGTGATCTGTGCCTGCAGTGAAACAGCGGTGATGAACAGTGTCAGAATGATGGTTCTCATGGTTCTTCCGGAGCGTGTGTCCGGCGGATGATGGTCGAATAGCGGAAGGGTGAATGTTCATTCAGGATGCGCATCGCCCTGAAGGCAAGGAACAATCCGGTGAGCAGGGACGAAATGGCACCGAATGCGATCAACAGTGCATTGTCCAGCGACAAGAAAAAGTCGTATGCCCCGTGGAAGATCACTGCCATGGTGAGTCCTGTGACCAGATAGGGTGCATTCCTGTGGCGGAACTTGGCGAGTCCCACAAAATATCCCATCAGCACAGCAAACGTGGCGTGAGCCGGAACGGCGGTAAACATCCGGGCAACCGCAACATGGAAGCCGCCGTTGGCCACATAGAGGATGTTCTCGGTGGTGGCGAATCCCATCGAGACCATCACGGCATACATGATGCCGTCGAACGGTTCATTGAAGTCGGGACGGGCGAATGCCGCAAGATAGAGCGCGGCGAATTTCCAGAACTCCTCCGTGAATCCGACGAAAAGGAAGTTCCTCACCGCCACCGAACCGAGGGAATCATCCAGAATGAAAGTGCCGAAGAGGAATTGTTCAGTGATGACGGTCGGGACCACGACGAGGACGCCAGCGCCAAAGGTCTTCAGCAGCAGCGTGAGCGGTTCCTTCTCGTACTTGTCCCGGAAATAGACATAGACCGCGATCGCAATCCCGGGTGCAACAGACAGTGCGAGAAGAGTGAGTTCCATAATTTTTTGGGACCATCCTGTCGGATGGTTGAACTTGGGACGTCCTGTTGGACGTCCGAACATGGGACGTCCTGTCGGACGTCCGGACAGAGATCAGTTGCGCCACTCGTTGTAGAGACCGATGCGTTCGGAGACCTTCACCACATAAGAACGGGTCTCCTCGTACGGAAGATTCTGGCGCAGATGACCAAGCAGCTGTTCCGGCGTGAGTGCATTGATGCGGGGCAGCGCCTGGGTCACGTTCCGTTTTCCGGTGAATGCTTTTGCGACATTGCCCGGACCGGTATTATACGCGGCGATGACGCAAAGGATGCGGCTCTTCGGCTCCTTCACACCGCGGAAATCGACGGTCATGAGCTTCGTCACATAGGCCGCACCGAGTTCGATATTGTTGGCCGGTATGTAAAGATACTCGCCGGTGACGAGCGAATCCTTCCGGTGCGCGAAGAAGAACGCATCGCGCGCACCGGATTTCGGTACCAGCTGCATCAATCCGAATGCCGGGACCGGGGAGCGTGCCTTGGGATTGAAGTAGCTCTCGGTATGCATGATGGCATAGAGGAGTGCGGCATCGATACCGAACCGTTCCGATTGCTGCGATACCGTCCGGCGGAATTCCTCTGCACGGCGGCGGACATGGTCCGGTACAAGCGGCATCTGCACTCCGAGCACGACGCGTTTCACGCCGTCCTTCCCTGTCACCACCTGCTGCGTCACTTCGGCTTTCGCGATGGTCTCCTCGGCGAAGCGGGAGGCATTCTGTTCGGTGACCGGAGCACCTGCGGCCGTGACGAGCTGACCGCTCACGACCGGCTTCGCTTCCGGCGGGATATTGTTCTTCACTTCCAGCGGATCGGTGCCGCCGCGCGACACTGCCAGCTGTGCCACCTGTTCCTTCAGCCGGGAACGGATGAGCGCCGGATCCTTTGCTTCCTTCTCCGTCACCAGGACCTCGACCGATGCCTTCCCTTTCTCGAAATCGATGGAGCGGCGGGAGGAGAAATCCTTAGCATAGGAAACATATTCCTCCCGTGTGCTCGTCCTTCTGTTCTTCGTCCCCCACCGCTGGTCGATCCTGCCGGTATATTCCCGGAAGAGCCGCTCCTGTTCCTCCGCGTACCGTTCGAACTGCGCCGTCACTTCCGCGGAGTACTGACGGAACGCTTCCTCCTGCTGCACAACGCCGCGGGACTGTTCCTGCTGGAATTTTTTGAACTCTTCGGACTGGGGATCCTGAGCACTGATCAGGAACTGCGCGGTGAGAAGAACGGCGGCGTATCTCATACGGATACCAAATGATGGAATGTGATGGTCCGGCGTGTCTGACCGTCCTTTCGGATAACCGTAGGGACGTCCTGTCGGACGTCCCTACATTCGGTCGGTTCCTGTCCTGTCGGACATCCCTACCGGGGGACGTCCTGTAAGGGAACGTCCTCTCGGACGTTCCTACTGGGGGGACGTCCTTTCGGACAATCGTAGGGATGTCCTGTCGGACATCCCTACGAGGTTGTCGGACGGTCGTGCTTATTGCGGGACGACCATGCCGTGGACCTCATCGCCATCGATGATGATCACGGATCCATGGTCCGGCATGATGAAGAGTCCCTGTTCCTTGTCGGCATCGGTCGTGGCGGTCACTTTCCCGTTCGTCTTGTTCAGCAGCACCGCTTTTCCGTCCATGGCGTAGAACAGATGTCCTTTCAAGTGGACCGGACGATGCTTGATCGCCTTGATATTGTAATCCCATTCATACAGCCATGCGACCCGACCGGTCGTGGCGTTCACCGATGCAATACCATCATCCCCGTACAGATAGAGACGATCGGCTTCCTGGTCCAATTCGATCTGCAGGAACTTCATCAACGCGGTGGTGAATCCTTCGCCGACATAGGAGGCGGTCTTCGTCACCAGATGGACATCACCACGCTGTGCGGCGGCGACATCCCCTTCACCGTTCCAGTACTCCGAGCGCTGATAGAGATGCTTCAGATCCATCGAACCGACACCGCTGTCCGAGTATTCGAACTTCCAGCCGAGGGTGCGGTGTTTCGATGTATCCAGCGCAATGGAATAGAGATACGACTCATCCGCGGCGAAGATCTGTGTGTTGCCTTTGGTGAACCGGTTGAGGGAGTACGCAAGGAAGGCATGTCCGGGATCCCCGTCGAACTTCCTGGTCCAGTGGACCTTCCCTTTCCCGGTGTCGACGGCAATGAGCGTATAATCATCCTCTTCCCACAGGTCCTCCACCGAGATCTTCTCCCGTTTCTCATCGTATGCATACTGCTGCTTGTGGGCGCCGGTACGCAGATAGAGAACGGTGTCGACCATCTTTATATCGAAGACGTAACTATTGCTCAGGTCCTGTTCGATGAGCATCCACCGGAGTGCACCGGTCGTTGCATCGAGCGCCACGACCTTCTTGTTCCCGGGGATGATGATCAGATCCCCGATCGAGAGCGGCTGCGCCAGGGATGCCAGACCGCCGTCGAACGAGAGTCCGTCCGCGATGGTCAGATAGTTCCGCGAAAGCACCTCGCCGGTCCGGATATCGAGCCGTACGAATCCTTCGCCGCCCGGTTTCTCCGTGCCGGGGAGGATCATCTCCGCTGTGGTGCGGATGAGGAAGACGGCATGACCGTCCGCTACGGTTACCGTATACTCGAATCCGGCATTCCCGTACCCGAACGACGGATCGGCTGCCTGCGGCACAGCGGCCAGGGCCGGGAGCGGCAGAGTGCGTTTGGGAAGCGATTCATCGGCATGGGCAACGAGGGTGCGGTAATTGATCTTGCCGGTGACGGCATTGATGCTCATCAACGAGAGTTTCAGGTCCTGCGAAGGATCCAGATAGGTCATGATGACATTGCCGGAATCGTTCCCGAGGAAACGGTGGATGAAACCGTTCGCCGGCTGGAACTTCAGCGGTGTCTGCCAGAGCGATTTCCCGGTGACCGTATTCCAGCCCATCACCTTATCGTCCGTGGAGACCACCAGTACGGCACCGGAATCGGTCGGAGCCACGGTCATATTCCGGATCGCTTCGATCTCCATCGGGATGTGGGAGGTCTTCGCCGCTTCAGCATGGAAATGGATGATCTTATCCTCTGCCAGCACGCCGCAGCCGACGGCGGTGGAGAAGAGCGGATTGAACCGGTCATCGATCTTCACCGGCACCTGTGCGCTCACCTTATTGGCGGAGAGGCTGACGGCGACGAAGTTCTTCTCGAAGAGGAACGCTGCGGTCTGCAGCGAGGTATCGACCAGG